>NZ_CP109445.1:5495000-5775000 GCF_036227245.1 Streptomyces sp. NBC_01477 | reverse complement strand
GACCACGACTGGTCCACAGTCAGGGGTGCGAGCACGGGGGGCCGGAATGACACGAGACGTACGCGGGTGGCGGGGCCGCCGGGTTCGAGGCGGAGGAGTCTCGCGGTGGCGATCAGGAATGCGGGCGAGGCGCCGGTGAAGGCGTGCGCGGGGGCATTGCCCTCCTGTGCGTGTTCGCCGGTGGGATCGGTGCGGACCCAGGTGACGCCGTCGAGGGCGGCTGCCCGGACCTGCCAGGCGTGGGCATGGAGCTCCAGGCGGATGGGGCGGCCGAGTTCGTCGAGGGTCAGGTCGACGGAGCCGGCGTGATCGCCGCCGGGACCCGTGGTCTGCGCGGTGTAGCGCCAGCCGGAGGGGCCGGTGGCGCAGTGGAAGTGTTCTTCTCCCAAGGGGGTGTGGTCATGAGTGTCGTGGAGCGAGTAACGGCCGCGGGGCATGGTGGGTTCTCGGGATCTGGCGAGGCCCCCGCCTCGACGGGGAGACGGGGGCCTGCGCGGTTCGGTTCGGCCTGGTCGGGCCGGACGGTGGGGACGTGTCGCTCAGTAGCGGTAGTGGTCGGGCTTGTAGGGGCCTTCGACCTTCACGCCGATGTAGGAGGCCTGCTCGGGCCGCAGGGTGGTGAGCCGGACGCCGAGTGCGTCGAGGTGCAGCCGGGCGACCTTCTCATCGAGGTGCTTGGGAAGCACGTAGACGCCGATCGGGTATTCCTCGGGCTTCGTGAACAGCTCGACCTGCGCCAGCGTCTGGTCCGTGAAGGAGTTGGACATGACGAAGGAGGGGTGGCCGGTGGCGTTGCCGAGGTTGAGCAGCCGGCCCTCGGACAGCACGATCAGGACCTTGCCGTCGGAGAAGGTCCAGGTGTGGACCTGGGGCTTGACCTCGTCCTTGACGATGCCGGGGATCTTCGCGAGGCCGGCCATGTCGATCTCGTTGTCGAAGTGGCCGATGTTCCCGACGATCGCCTGGTGCTTCATCCTGGCCATGTCGGAGGCCATGATGATGTCCCGGTTGCCGGTGGTGGTGACGAAGATGTCGGCCGTCTCGACCACGTCGTCGAGCGTGGCGACCTGGTAGCCGTCCATCGCCGCCTGGAGCGCGCAGATCGGGTCGATCTCGGTGACGATGACGCGGGCGCCCTGGCCGCGCAGCGACTCGGCGCAGCCCTTGCCGACGTCGCCGTAGCCGCAGATGACGGCGACCTTGCCGCCGATCAGGACGTCGGTGGCGCGGTTGATGCCGTCGACCAGGGAGTGCCGGCAGCCGTACTTGTTGTCGAACTTCGACTTGGTCACCGCGTCGTTGACGTTGATCGCCGGGAAGAGCAGCGTGCCTTCCTGCTGCATCTCGTAGAGGCGGTGGACGCCGGTGGTGGTCTCCTCGGTGACCCCGCGGATCTCGGAGGCGAGCTGGGTCCACTTCTGCGGGCTCGCCGCGAGGGTGCGGCGCAGCAGGGCGAGGACGTAGCCGTGCTCCTCGCTGTCCTCCGCGGTGGTGGCGGGGACGGCGCCCGCCTTCTCGAACTCGACGCCCTGGTGGACGAGCAGGGTGGCGTCGCCACCGTCGTCCAGGATCATGTTCGGGCCGCCGGTGGGGGTGTTGGGCCAGGTCAGCGCCTGTTCCGTGCACCACCAGTACTCTTCGAGGCTTTCGCCCTTCCAGGCGAAGACGGGGATGCCCCGGGGGTTGTCGGGGGTGCCGTCAGGGCCGACCGCGATGGCCGCGGCGGCGTGGTCCTGGGTGGAGAAGATGTTGCAGGACGCCCAGCGGACCTCGGCGCCGAGGGCAACCAGGGTCTCGATGAGGACGGCGGTCTGCACGGTCATGTGCAGCGAGCCGGTGACACGGGCGCCGGCGAGCGGCTGGCTGGCGGCGTATTCCGCGCGCAGGGACATCAGGCCGGGCATCTCGTGCTCGGCGAGGGTGATCTCCTTGCGGCCGAAGGCCGCAAGGGAGAGGTCCGCGACCTTGAAGTCGGTGGCGGTAGTCGTCATTCGGGCTGCTCCTCGGTGCGATCGAGGTGGACTGGGGTGTGGCGCGGTCACAAGGCGGCAACAGGTGCGACCGGCTGCGGGCGGACCTGTCCCCTTGCGGCAGCGCAACCCGTCGGAGGCCCTCTCTCCCTCGGCCGGTCACCGTGCGGTGACCGCCCGACCGCCATCAGCAGCGACGTCTGGCTGGGAACGAATCTACACCGGTCGGCCGATCCGTCGCAGTCCATCGGGGTCAGCGGCCGCCGGGCGTCTGGTCGGGGTCGGGGCCGGCCGCGGCGGCGGTGTCGCTGTAGATGTCGGGTTCGAGGTAGATGACGCGGGCGAAGGGTTCCGCGGCGCGGATGCGTTCCTCGGCCGCGTCGATGGCGCGGGCGACCTCAGCGGCGGTGTCGTCGTGCTTGACGGCGATCTTGGCGGCGACCAGCAGTTCTTCGGGGCCGAGGTGCAGGGTGCGCATGTGGATGATGCCGGTGACGGTGTCGCCCGCGACCACGGCCGCGCGGATGCGGGCCAGGGAGTCCGCTCCCGCGCCTTCGCCGAGCAGCAGGGACTTCGTCTCGGCCGCGAGCACGAGGGCGATGCAGATGAGCAGGGTCCCGATGCACAGGGTGCCGACGCCGTCCCAGACGCCGCTGTCGGTGGCCAGCGCGATGCCGACGCCGAGCAGGGCGAGGACCAGGCCGATGAGGGCGCCGAAGTCCTCCAGCAGGACGACCGGGAGTTCCGGTGCCTTGGCGCGGCGGATGAACTCGACCCACGACAGGGTCCCGCGCGTGGGGTTGGACTCCTTGATGGCGGTACGGAAGGAGAAGCCCTCGGCGGCGATGGCGAAGATCAGGACGCCGACCGGCCAGTACCAGTGGTCGACCGGGTGCGGGTGGCTGATCTTCTCGTAGCCCTCGTAGAGGGCGAACATGCCGCCCACGGAGAACAGGACGATCGAGACGAGGAAGGCGTAGATGTAGCGTTCCCTGCCGTAGCCGAACGGGTGTTCCTCATTGGCTGCCTGCTTGGCCTTCTTGCCCCCGATGAGGAGCAGTGCCTGGTTGCCGGAGTCGGCGAGGGAGTGCACGCCTTCCGCGAGCATCGAGGAGGAGCCGCTGAACGCGAATGCCACGAACTTCGCCGCGGCGATGGCGAGGTTGGCGCTCAGCGCCGCGACGATCGCTCTGCTTCCGCCTGAGGCGCTCATAAGTGCTGGGTGTCCCTTCCGTCGGCCCGGGCGGCTGGCTCGCCGTGTCGGGCGCTGCGGACGGACATTGTTGCAGTCCGCGCCGCGGTCGGTGCCTCAGGCCGCCACGGTGGCGCGGAAGACGGTGCCTTCGCCGCTGAGTTCGGTGCGTTCGCCGGCCGGGATCCAGCAGGATTCGCCGCGGCCGAGGGTCAGTGTGCTGCCGTCCTCGGCGCTCAGCAGGGCCTGCCCCGCGGTGCACAGCAGGATCTGCGGGGTGCCCTGGTCGAGAGTGCGTGGGCCGGAGCCGGCGGCGAGGACGTAGCGGGAGAGCCGGAATTCGTCGATGGGGGCGGCGTACAGCTCCTCACCGTCGGGGGCGGCCTCGGGGCGCAGCACGCCGGGGTCGCCGGCTTCGAAGCGGACGACGCGCAGGAGTTCGGGCACGTCGATGTGTTTGGGGGTGAGGCCGCAGCGCAGCACGTTGTCGGAGTTGGCCATGATTTCGACGCCGAGGCCGTCGAGGTAGGCGTGCGGGACGCCGGCGCCGAGGTAGAGGGCTTCGCCGGGCTGGAGTTGTACGTGGTTGAGCAGCATCGCGGCGATGACACCGCGGTCGCCGGGGAAGCTGTGGGCGGCCTTGGCGTAGGCGGCGTAGTCCGCGGCGTACGGGGTGTCGGTGGCGGCCAGGCGGGCGGCGGCCTCGGTGGCGGCGTGGACGGTGTCGGCCATCGCGGCGGGGTCGCCGCCGAGGACGGCGGCGAGTACCTCGCGCAGCGCCCGGTCCTCGGGGTGGGCGCGCAGGATGTCGGCGTAGGGGGCGAGGGCGCCGACACCGAGGGCGTCGATGAGCGCGGCGGCCTCGGCGGGCCGGCGGAATCCGCACAGTCCGTCGAAGGGGGACAGCGCCACCAGCATTTCGGGCTTGTGGTTGGCGTCCTTGTAGGTGCGGTGCGGGGCGTCGAGCGGGATGCCGCGGGCTTCCTCGTCGGCGTATCCGGCCCTGGCCTGGGCGAGGTCGGGGTGGACCTGGACGGACAGCGGTGCGCCGGCGGCGAGCACCTTGAGCAGGAAGGGGAGCCGGGGGCCGAAGCGCTTGACGGTGGCGTCGCCGAGTTCCGCGGTGGGGTCGGCGTCGATGAGGGCGTCGAGCGGGACGGGGCCTTCGCCGCGGTCGACGCGGGAGGGTGCGCCGGGGTGGGCGCCCATCCACAGTTCGGCCTGGGGCTCGCCGGTGGGCGCGGTGCCGAGGAGTTCGGGGATGGCGGTGGTGGAGCCCCAGGCGTAGGGGCGGACGGTGTTGAGGAGGCGGTTCATGCCGGTCATGGTCTCTCGGTCGAGGCGACGGCCAGATATACGGCGGCGAAGTCGGTCAGGGCGAGCAGGGACGCCGCGACGTGCAGATCGCTGCCGCCGGGAGCGGCGATCTCGCTCAGCGGGGTGTCGTGGGCGTAGGCCTGTTCGCGGGCGGCGGGGGCCGCCGAGCCCGGCTGGTCGGGGGCTTCCTGGAGCAGCACGATCCGCAGCCGGAGCCCGTCGGATTCCTCGACGCGGTCGCGGAAGAAGTCGTCGGGGTCCGCGGTGAGGGCGTGCACGCCGGCCTGCAGCGGGCCGTGGGCGGTGAGGGCGGCGGGCAGCTCCGCGCTCAGTGCCGGGCGGCCGGCCCGGGTGGCGAGGACGGTCGCGAAGCGGCGGGCGCCGGCGGCGGCTATCCGGCCCTGGCTCCACAGCAGCGGGAGGGCGTCGTCCAATTCCGCGGCGAGGGTTTTGGCCGGGTTGGTGTAGGTGGCGATGGCGGGTCCGCAGCGGGCGGCCACCTCGTCCAGGGTGTCGGCGAGGGCGTGGAGTTCGCTTGTCGGTGCGGTGATCAGGCCGAGCCGGTCGGTCAGGGCGAGCAGCGGGGTGAGCAGCGCCCAGAAGGCGCCGGCGTCGGCAGGTGTGTCGCTGCCGGAGCCGTTGCTCTCGGGGGCGGCGAAGGGCAGGGCCAGGCCGCGGACCTGTGCGACCGCGTCGGCCAGCGGTGCCTTGGCCGGGGTGACGGCGGCGGCGGTGCAACCGCGGCGGTAGGCCTGCTCGACCAGGTCGGTGAGGCCCTGTTCCGTGCCGTGCGGAGAGATCAGGAGCAGCAGGTCGAGCGATCCCACCCAGCCGGGCAGGGTCCAGCGGGCCTGCTCGGGGGACGGTCCCGTCGGGGTGAGCGCCTCGGCGGGGCAGCTGCCCGAGCCGAGCGCGGTCAGCAGGTCGGCGACCCCGGCGGCGTCGGGCCCGCTGCCGGCCACCAGGACCGTACGGGGCCGTCCGTCGGGCTTCAGTGCGGTCACGCCCGCCTCTTCCGCGAGCCGTAGTGCGGTGCGGACCCGGGCGCCGGAGGCGGCGACTCCGCGGAGCAGTCCGCGGGTGTCGGCGCGGGCCAGCCCCTCGGGGTCCTCCAGCAGCGACTCGTCGAACAATGCGACCTCCGGGTCGTGACGTGGTGATGCGGTCGGACGGGGTGCGGGTGCGGGTGCGGGTGCGGTGGTGCGCGGGCGGTCAGCCGGGGCGGCGGGCCTCGTCCACCAGCAGCACCGGGATGTCGTCCCTGACCGGGTAGGCCAGGCCGCAGGTGTCGGAGGTGCAGACCAGCTCCGCGGCGTCCACGTCCTCGCGGAGCGTGGCGTGGCAGGCCGGGCAGGCGAGGATGTCCAGAAGGCTGGCTTCGACGAGCGGCATGTGCGGTGTCCTCCGGGCGGTGTGCGGCGGGCAGGTGCCGACCGGGCCGTGTGCGATGAGTGCGGACGACCACGGGCCGGAGGCCGGGGCGCCCGCCGGACGAATGCCCCGGCCTTTGTCTGCCAGCCTATCCCCGCGCGCCTCGCCGGAGCACGGGGCCGGGGCGAGGCAGCGGAAAGGCGGGCCGGGGCGGCGGGGTTCAGCCGTTCACGAGCGCGAGCACCTGGTCGCGGATACGGGCGACGGCCTCGTCGTCCGCGGCTTCGACATTGAGCCGCAGCAGCGGTTCCGTGTTGGACGCCCGCAGGTTGAACCACCAGTCGGCGGCGCTGACGGTGAGCCCGTCGAGTTCGTCGAAGGTGACGCCGTCCTGGCCGGCGAAGGCGGCGCGGACCGCTGCCGTACGCCCCTGCTGGTCGGCGACGGTGCTGTTGATCTCGCCGGAGGACGCGTAGCGGTCGTAGCCGGCGACCAGGGCGGACAGCGGCCCGTCCTGGCCGCCGAGGGCGGCCAGCAGGTGCAGCGCGGCGAGCATGCCGGTGTCGGCGTTCCAGAAGTCGCGGAAGTAGTAGTGCGCGGAGTGCTCGCCGCCGAAGACCGCGCCGGTTGCGGCCATCTCCTGCTTGATGAAGGAGTGGCCGACCCGGGTGCGTACCGGGGTGCCGCCGTGCTCCTTGACGACCTCGGGCACCGAGCGGGAGGTGATCAGGTTGTGGATGATCGTGGCGCCGGGGTGCGCGGCCAGTTCGCGGGCTGCGACCAGGGCGGTGACCGCGGACGGCGGCACCCCTTCGCCGCGCTCGTCCACGGCGAAGCAGCGGTCGGCGTCGCCGTCGAAGGCCAGGCCGAGGTCGGCACCGGTCTCGCGCACCCGGGCCTGAAGGTCGACGAGATTCTTCGGGTCGAGCGGGTTGGCCTCGTGGTTGGGGAAGGTGCCGTCCAGCTCGAAGTACATCGGGACCAGGTCGACCGGCAGGCCGGCCAGTACGGTCGGCACGGTGTGGCCGCCCATACCGTTCCCCGCGTCGACCACGACTTTCAGCGGCCGCATGCCCGACAGGTCGACCAGTGACCGCAGGAAGTCGGCGTAGTCGCCGAGCACATCGCGGTCGCCGATGGTGCCGGGGACGGCCGCGCCGGGCGGCACGCCGGTCTCCAGCCACTTCTCGGCGAGCGCGCGGATGTCGGCGAGGCCGGTGTCCTGGCCGACGGGCGCGGCGCCGGCCCGGCACATCTTGATGCCGTTGTACTGCGCCGGGTTGTGGCTCGCGGTGAACATGGCGCCGGGCAGGCCGAGCCGCCCGCTGGCGAAGTACAGCTCGTCGGTGGAGCACAGCCCGATGCGGGTGACGTCCACGCCGCGGGAGGCGGCACCGCGGGCGAAGGCGTCGGACAGGCCGGGGGACGAGGGCCGCATGTCGTGCCCGACGACAATGGCGTCGGCTCCGGTGACGGTGACGAAGGCCGCGCCGAAGATCTCGGCGAGCGGGATGTCCCACTGATCGGGTACGACTCCGCGTACGTCGTAGGCCTTGACCAGCTGCGACAAATCGGCCACTGCACACCTCTGCTGTACGGGGTCGCGGAGATCGGACGGAACGGCGTGGCAATATGCCGCGGTTCCGGCCACAACCTACCCCGGGGGGCATACGCCCGTTCCGCACGGGTGCGGGGGCTGGGGGCGGCGCGGAGTCCTACTCCGGCGAGCGGAGCACCCGCAGATGGCCGCGTCGGGCGACTTCCAGCGGGTCGATGTCGCGGGCGCCGGGCCGGGTGCGCTCCTGCGGGCGGGCCGCCTCGCGCACGGCGTTGGCAAGCGCTTCCAGGTCGTCGCCGCTGGGCCGCACAGGACCGGTGTCGACGGCGAGCCGGACGACTTCCCAGCCGCGGGGCGCGGTGAGCCGCTCGGAGTGCTCGGAGCACAGGTCGTAGCAGTGCGGTTCCGCGTAGGTGGCGAGGGGGCCGAGGACGGCCGTGGAGTCCGCGTAGACGTACGTCAGCGTCGCGACGGCGGGGCGGCCGCAAGCGGTGCGCGAACAGCGACGTACAGGGCTCACGAGGTTGGACGGTACCGCACTCTTGAGCGGGCCGCGACGACTCTCCCCAGGCTCACCCGGTCGTGTCGTGGCGGCGCCGCTTTCCCGCCCTGCGCCGCCCCTGCGGCGGCCACCTGCGGCGATGCCGGGACGGCCGGAGGTACGTACCAAACGCGGCCCGGCGCCCGTCACGGTGGCCGGCGGCGTCCCAGGGCGCCAGGTGGCGCGTTTCCGTCACTTCTGTGGCTTGATGCGGCCTGAACCTCGGCGCGGGATGACGATAAGGGGACCGCGTTCATGCGGGTCGCGACACGGCGCGGGGCGGCGGCTAGGCTCACGCTGATGGACAGTTCCGCTCCGCCTCCCTCCGATCCGCGTCCGCGGCACCGCGACCGGCACGGCCGCGGCATGCGCGGCCCCATCGCGCCGCCGCAGGTGCCGCTCGCGGTCAGCCGCGCCGACGCCTTCGACGACCTGGTCAGAGACGCCGCCGACCGGCTGGAGCGGCGCTGGCCGCAGCTGGCGGACGTGGAATTCGCGGTGCAGGAGGTGCCCTGGCCGCAGGACGGTACGGCCGACGGCGACGCGGTGCCGCTGGGGCGGCTGGTGGGTGCGGACAAGGGGCGGCCGAGCCGGATCGTGGTCTACCGGCGGCCGGTGGAGATCCGGGCCAAGAGCCGCGACGAGCGGGCGCTGCTGGTCCACGAGGTGGTGGTCGAGCAGGTCGCGGAACTGCTCGGCCTGTCCCCCGAGAACGTCGACCCGAAGTACGGCGAGGACTGACGTCTCCCGACGCCGGTCCCCGCCTGCGGCGCTACTTGTTGAGGATGGCCAGGTCGGCGCCGGCCTGCGGCACCTCGACCATGCCGCGGTCGTCCGGCAGCGGCTGGATGGTGAACATCGGTACGCCGCCCAGCGGCAGCGCCAGCATCCGCGAGGCGTAGACGAGGCCGCCGGAGAGCCGTTCCACGGTCACCGCGTAGCCGCCCTTGCCCTGGGAGGGCGGCTGCGGCTGCAGGGACAGGCTGGTGCCCGCCTTGACGATGACGGTCTTGGTCACCGTGGTCCCGCCGGTCGGCCCGGGCGACGAGGTGACCTTCACGCTGGCGTCCTTGCCGACGGCCATCAGGGTCAGCGTCGAGGCCTTGTCGCGGTTGTCGGCGACGGTGGCCCGGGTGTCGATGGCGGGGGTCGCGGGCAGGAAGGCCAGCTCCTGCTTGTCGCCCTTGCCGCGGGTGACGCGCAGGCCCACCACGACAGGGACGGGCGAATGGACGGTGCTCGATCCGACGACCAGTGAACCCGCCTCGCCCTTGGTGACGTCCCCGAGGTCGGCCGTGGCGGTCATCCCGGCCTTGACGTGCAGCGTCTCGTGGTCGGCCGGGGAGATCAGACCGGTCGAGGTGGCGAGCTTGATGGTCAGGTCGGCGTCGTCGGAGCCGGTCGCGTACGCCACCAGGTGCACGGCGGTGGCGTCGGCCGGGATGCCGGGCATGACGAGCGAGGTGGCGGGCTCGGCGGCGGGCGGCAGCCAGTCCGTGCCGATCTTGTTGTCGGTGGCCTGGACGGCGGCGCCGACCCGGCCGCTGCGGACGACGACGTGCACGGTCAGGTCCGCGACCTTGTCGGCGACCAGCGTGGACAGCAGCACCGGCTTGGAGCCCTTGCCGGGGACCGTGATGCCGTCGCCTGTCGACGCCTTGAGCAGACCGTCCTTGCCGTACAGCTCGATGTCGACGACCGCGGGGGCGTCGTCGGGGTCCACCAGGTGCAGGTAGTCCTGCCGGCCGGTCGCGGTGCTGGCACCGGGGAACCAGAATTCGCTGTCCGGGGTGACGCAGGAGGTGCCGAGCAGCCCGCGGCCCGGCCCCGAGTCCACCACGGTGGTCTGCTCGACCGCCCAGCCGGGGGCCAGCGGCCCGTCGGCGGTGCCGATCAGGGCGGGCGCCTCGGGCTTGTCCGTCGTATAGGTGACGGATTTGCCGGTCTGCTTGAGCGGCGCGAGCGGCTTGGCCTTGTCGGCGGCGGGGACCAGCTCCGCGCTGCCCGTACCGCCGGCGCCGCCGCGTGGCGTCGAAGGGGTGAACGACGTGTAGGTGGTGTTCGCGAATTCCGACGGGGACGGCGCGGGGCACACCACGGTGCTGCGCTGCACCGGCAGCCGGGTCACCGCGCCCTCGGGGGCGGCGGCCGAGTCGCTGCCGCCGGTCAGGGAGGCGGCGCCGGTGAGGACGGCGAGCGCGACGACGGCGCCGCCCAGGGAGAGGGTGTTGCGGTTCACTGGTGGTCGCTCCCGTCACGGCGCTGGTCGCCTTCTGCGTAGTACGGCTCGGCGTCGCCATATGCCGCGGGGTCGGCGTAACCGCCCTGGTCGCCGTAGCGCGCCTGGTCGCCGTAGCCGGTCACCGTGCCGTCCTGCGGTGGCTGCTGCCCCTGCTGCGCGTAGGGGTCGTAGCCGGGCTGCGGCGGGACGTAGCCGTACTGGTCGCCGTAGCCGGTGTTCTGCTGCTCGTAGCCGCCCTGTCCCGCGGGGTAGGGCTGCTGCTCCCACTGCTGGTCGGGGTAGGGCGCGTAGTAGGGCTCCGCGCCCTGGCCGCCCGCGTCGGGGGCCGGGACGGCGTACGGGTCGTAGCCCCCCTCCGCCGGGTCGTAGCCGGCCGCGGCGGGGTCGTACGGCGCGGCTTGCGCGTCGTACGGGTTGTGCTGCGGCGGCGGTCCGGGGTCGCCCTCGGGGGCGTCAGGCCCGGCGTCGTCCTGGGCGCTGCTCGCGGCGGCCTCGGCCTCTGCCGCGGCCTGGAGGCGGCGGGCCCTGCGGCCTTCACCGCCGGCCTGGGCCGGGATGTCGGCGGCGAGGGCGCCCTCGGCGTCCGGGAGGTCGTCGTCGACCTCCCGGCGGCGGCCCGGCAGCGCGAGCACGACGGTGACGAGCAGCAGCAGGGCCTGCACGCCCAGCCAGCCGACGTGGGCGACCGGCTCCTTGAAGGTGACGTCGAGCCGTCCGCCGGAGGCGGGCAGTTCGAAGCCCTGCGCCCACCCGTCGACCGTGGTCGGCGTCAGGCCGGCGCCGTCGAGGCTGGCCTGCCAGCCGCTCGACGCGGAGTCGGCGAGCCGCAGCACGCGGCCCTGCGGGCCCGGGGGCAGCTTGGTGTGCGCCTCGACGCGGCCCGAGGGGACGGCGACGGGCTGCGCGCCCTTGGCGGTGACCGTCAGCCGGGAGACGGTCGTGTCGACCCGCCACAGCTCGCTGCCGTCGGCCTGGCTGACGCGGGACAGGCCGGGGGTGCTGTCCATGACGCGGGACAGGGCGCGGGGCGTGCCCTTCTGCGCGAGGACGTAGCGGACGGCGTAACCGGCGAGCCTGCTGCCCTGGTCGGCGCCCGAGCCGGCCACCAGGTTGGCGACGAGGGTGTCCAGGGTGGCGTCGCGGCGGGCCTGCGCGGCCAATTCCGCGTCGCCGATGCGGACGCCCGCGCCGCGGACCAGTGCGTAGGCGACATGGCCTTCGGTGCCGCTGAGGACCAGGGTGCGGGCCTGGTCGCCGCTGGTGCTCTCCTCGGCGACGAAAGCGGGCACCTGCTGCGGGTCGCGGCGGTCGAGGGGTCCGTCGGCGCCGTGCGCGACCCAGGTGAAGGCGGCGAGCAGCGGCGCGGCGGCGGCGGCGAAGGCGATCAGGCCGGCGACGGGCTGCCGCCAGCCGAATCCGCTGGCGGCGATCCGCTCGTTGGCGCCTTCCGCGCCGACCGCGGCGGCTGCCAGCAGTGCCAGGCCGTAGACGAGTGTGGCGGGTCCCGCCCACGCCTTGCCGTTCTCGATGACGGCGAAGAGCAGGCCGGTCGCGGCGACGGCCCAGGCCGCGGTGATCGCGGTACGTCGGGTGTCGCGCAGCAGCGCGGCGAGCGCGGCCAGCACCAGGCCGACCAGCAGGACACCGCCGGAGGCCTTGGGGCCGCCGGGGCTGAGCAGCAGCAGGTCCAGGCCCGACGCGTCCTTGGCGCCGCCGTACGGCAGGCCCGCCTCGTGGAGCAGCCGTCCGGGGTGCGACAGCAGCGTCAGCGACCAGGGGGCGAGCAGCACGATCGGGGTGATGATCAGTGCGGCGAAGCGCAGCAGGTGCGGTACGAGCAGGGCGCCGCGGCCGGTGGCCATCCGCCAGGCGACGGTCGCGGCGGCGAGAACCAGCGCAATGGGCCACGTGATCGGGGTGAAGGCGGTGGTGAAGGTGAGCATCAGGGCCAGTGCCCAGGTGGCGCGCCAGCCGGGCTTGGCGCCGCGGTCCAGGGCGGCGGCGCCGAGCTGGAGCCCGGCGCAGGCGACCGCGGCGCGGGCCATCAGCGGCAGCAGGATGGCCAGGACGGCGGTGCCGAGCCGGCCCGTGGCGAGCGCGCCGGTCGCGGCCGGCAGGAAGGCGTAGGCGACCGAGGCCCAGGCGCGCAGCAGCCGTGATTCGACCAGCGGGCGGGACGCGAAGTAGGCGGCGAAGCCGGCCAGCGGCACCGACGCGACCAGCAGCAGGGTCAGGGTGAGGCCGGTGGAGCCGAACAGCACGGTCGAGAACAGGCCGAGGACGGCGAGGTAGGGCGGCGCGGACTCGGTGCCGCCGGTGCCGAGGGAGTGCCAGGCCCCGGCGTAGCTGCGCCACAGGTCGGAGGCGCCGGGGTCGGAGGGCAGCAGGGCGCCGCCGGCCAGCGAGCCGCCGCCGAGCAGGGAGCGGCAGGCGGCCAGCGAGACGACCAGCAGCACCGCGAAGAGCACGGGGCCCGGTTTGCGGGCGATCCGCTTGAGCCGGGCGAACTGCTCGATCTCCAGGAAGTCGCCGCTGTCGTCGTCGCCCGGTCCGGACTCGACGGCGCCGCCGTGGCGTCCTGCCGCGGCGGTGGCGGCGTCGGCGCGGCCCCCGATGTTGCTGACGACCTGGTCGACGGTGGCGCGTACGGTCGCGCCTGGCGGCGGGAAGAGCGGCCGCAGCTCGGAGGGGGCGACGGTGCCCGCGCCGCGCCTGCGGCGGGCGCCGAGCACCCGCCCGGGGCGCAGCAGGACGCCGAGCAGGCCGACGATCTCGTCGACGGCCTGTCCTGGCACCTTGCCGACGAGATAGGCGAGGGTGCGCAGCAATGTGCCGAGGACTATGCGCAGGGCGACGTACGGCAGCAGTGGGCCGCGGGTGTTGGCGAGCAGCGTGTAGACCGCGCCGGCCTTGTCGACCCGGTGCGGGTTGACGGCGGAGCGGCCCGCGCAGTCCACCGGGCGGCGCTCGCGGGAGGCGGCCTCGGCGTGCCACAGCACGGCGTCGGGGGCGACGAGCACGGTGTGGCCCGCGCTCTGGGCGCGCCAGCAGAAGTCGACGTCGTCGCGCATGAGGGGCAGCCGGCGGTCGAAGCCGCCCAGCTCCTCCCACACGTCGCGGCGGACCAGCATGCCCGCGGACGACACCGACAGCACCGGGCGCACCTGGTCGTGCTGGCCCTGGTCCTGTTCGCGGCGTTCGAGCGCGGTCCAGCGGCGGCCGCTGCGGGCGATGCTGACGCCGACTTCGAGCAGCTGCTTGCGGTCGTACCAGCTGCGCAGCTTGGGGCCGATGATGGCGGCGGACGGCGAGCTGTCGGCGACCCGCAGCAGGCCGGCCAGGGCGCCGGGGTCGGGCTCGCAGTCGTCGTGCAGCAGCCACAGCCACTGGACGGGTTCGCCGTACGGCTGTTGGGGCTCGTCGTAGACGTCGTCGTTCCAGCTGCGGGTGGCGGGGTCCCAGCCGCTGCGGCGGATCAGGTACGGCAGCTGCTCCGCGGTGAGCGGTACGGCGGTGCGGGCGGCCTCCTCGACGGCGGCGCCGAAGCCCGTACGCCGGGCCAGGTGCAGGACGCGCTGGTCGCCGAGTGATTCGGCGAGCAGCCGCGCGGAGTCGTCGGCGCTGCCGGTGTCGGCGGCGATGACGTCCTGGACCGGGCGGTCCTGGGCGAGCAGACCTGCGAGGGACTTGGGCAGCCAGCGCGCGCCGTCGTGCGCTACCAGCACGGCGGTGACGACATGGCGCGGGAACTCAGGGGTGCCGGCAGGGTGGGCGGCCGGTGCTGGGCTGTTCACGGGCATCGAGGTTCTGGCCCCGGTTCGCTGGACTGCGGTGGACGCTGGCGCCCGCTCGCGGCGGGGTTGCATCTCGGACGGCCACCCACACTAACGGCTTACGCGGACACCACCGGCCTGGCGTGAGCACAGTGTGAGAACAACAGCAGCCCGTCGGTCGCGTCCGGGGACGCGGCGGGCGGGCTGCGGAGCAGGCGTACGAGCGGTGGCAGATGGCCGGGCTTGCCGCTGCTCAGGGGGCCGGCCGGGGTCCTGGGCGGATGGCGTGCGGGTCAGACGACGCCCTTCTTGAGCCGGCGGCGCTCCCGCTCCGACAGGCCGCCCCAGATACCGAAGCGCTCGTCGTTGGCGAGGGCGTATTCCAGGCAGTCGGAACGGACTTCGCAAGCGAGGCAGACCTTTTTCGCCTCACGCGTGGAACCGCCCTTTTCGGGGAAGAACGACTCGGGGTCGGTCTGCGCACACAGCGCGCGCTCCTGCCAGCCGAGTTCCTCGTCGGCCTCTTCGGCCAGCAGCAACTGGAACTGCTCGGTCATGCGCGCCCCTCGTCTGTCGTGCTTCCCCGTGATGTGGGCCGTCACCATGTGCGGCTTGACGACACGAGTGAAATTACAAGTGCGCCGATCCGGGCCAGTCAAGCCGAGATCTGCTATTGGGTCCGTTATTCACTCCGCTGAACCAAGGGGTGACGGAAAGTGTTGTTATCGGGCTAAAAGCATGGATCCGTCAACCGTGGTCCGATCGCTCCACCACTCACACGTCGTCAGACGCTGCGGCAACGTCGCACGTTCCGCCCGTACGAATGAAGCGCCGTGGATCACATTTCGATCACAGGAGCGCGCGGTCACCGGGGAACGGTCGGACATGTACGCGACGACGGACTGCGCGTCGCGCGGTTTCCCCAGCTCGGTTGCGTCCGGTAAGCGGAATACCGCGGTGCACGGATGTCGCTGCACCTGTCCCCACATGCCCACGCACAAACCTTTCAGCAGCGCGCGGCGCCGGATCAGGTGAAAGAAAAGCAACATAACGGACATCCAGTTGACAGCGGGTCCGCCGGACAGGTCTTCTTGTACGCATGCCTGCCGAGCACCACGCGCCCTACCGGACCCGCCGTCGCGAGTCCTGCTGCGTCGCGCTCGCGCAGAACTGCTGTTGTTCCTGCCGCTGTCGCTGAGCCCCCTGTTCAGGACCTGTCGTTCCGGTCCTGGCACCGCCCGCCACTCGTGCACACCCCAGGGACACACCTTCATGTACTCCGACGTCTCTATCGCCGGTGACCCGCTCGCCCTGCCCCACCTCCTCCCCCCGGTGCCGCAACACCCCGGCACCGTGGCGGAGTTCGCCGGACTCGCCCGCTCCATCGCCGCCGACCGCGAGCGATGGGCCCCCCTGGTGCGTTACGACGCCACCACCCGCTGGTACGCGCGCCTGCAGACCGGCCCCGGCTACGAGGTGTGGCTGCTCAGCTGGCTCCCGGGCCAGAGCAGCGGGCTGCACGACCACGGCGGTTCGTCGGGCGTACTGACCGTCCTGCAGGGCGCGCTGCGCGAACGCGCGCTCGGCGACCGCGGCGAGACCGTCCGCGCGCTCGCCAGGGGCGGCCAGCGCGCCTTCGCACCCGGCTATGTGCACGAGGTCGTCAACGACAGCCTGGAGCCCGCGGTCAGCCTGCACGTCTACTTCCCCGGCCTCACCGAGATGACGCCGTACGCCTGCACCTCCGCCGCGGGCGCGACGGCCGCCGCCCAGGTGACCGCGCAGGCCCCGGCCGGGCAGCAGCCGTAAGGGCCGCTTCGGCGGGCTGACAGACTGGGACCCATGCGAATCGTGGTTCTGGCCGGAGGAATCGGCGGGGCGCGCTTTCTGCGCGGTCTGCTGGCAGCGGCGCCGGAGGCGGAGATCACCGTCATCGGCAACACCGGAGACGACATCCATCTGTTCGGCTTGAAGGTCTGCCCCGACCTCGACACCGTGATGTACACCCTGGGCGGCGGCATCCACGAGGAGCAGGGCTGGGGCCGGGCCGACGAGACCTTCACCGTGAAGGAGGAGCTGGCCGCGTACGGGGTGGGACCCGAGTGGTTCGGCCTGGGCGACCGGGACTTCGCCACGCACATCGTGCGGACCCAGATGCTGGCCGCCGGCTATCCGCTCAGCGCCGTCACCGAGGCCCTGTGCGCCCGCTGGAAGCCGGGCGTCCGGCTGATCCCGATGTCGGACGACCGGATCGAGACCCACGTCCTGGTCGAGACCGACGGCGAGCGCAAGGCGGTCCACTTCCAGGAATACTGGGTACGGCTGCGCGCCGCGGTCCCGGCACACGCCGTCGTGGCGGTCGGGGCGGACGCGGCCAAGCCCGCTCCCGGGGTGCTGGAGGCCATCGGCGCGGCCGACGTCATCGTCTTCCCGCCGTCGAATCCGGTGGTGAGCATCGGCACGATCCTGGCCGTGCCCGGCGTCCGTGAGGCGATCGCGGAGGCCGGGGTGCCGGTGGTCGGCCTGTCGCCGATCATCGGCGACGCGCCCGTGCGCGGCATGGCCGACAAGGTGCTGGCCGCGGTCGGCGTGGAGTCCACGGCCGCCGCGGTCGCCACGCACTACGGCTCCGGCCTGCTCGACGGCTGGCTGGTCGACACCGTCGACGCGGGCGCCGTCGCACCGGTGGAGGCGGCCGGCATCCGCTGCCGGGCGATCCCGCTGCTGATGACCGGGCTCGGGGCGACCACGCGGATGGCGCGCGAGGCGCTGACGCTCGCCGAAGAGGTACGGGAGGTACGGGCATGAGCACGCCGCGCGTCGAGGTCTTCGCCCCCGAGGGCATCGGCGAGGTCCAGCCGGGCGCGGACATCGCCGAGCTCATCGCCGCCACCGGGGTCGCACTGGCCGACGGCGACATCGTGCTGGTCACGTCCAAGATCGTCAGCAAGGCCGAGGGCCGCCTGGTGCACGCCGACGACCGGGAGGCCGCGATCGACGCCGAGGCCGTACGGCTGGTGGCGCGCCGCGGAACGACCAGGATCGTCGAGTCCCGGCACGGCTTCGTCATGGCCGCGGCCGGCGTCGACGCGTCCAACACCGCGCCCGGCACCGTCCTGCTGCTGCCCGAGGACCCCGACGCCTCCGCCCGCCGGATCAGGACCGGGCTGCGCGGCGGCCTCGGCGTCAACGTCGGCGTCGTCGTCACCGACACCTTCGGGCGACCCTGGCGCGAGGGGCTCACCGATGTCGCGATCGGCGCCGCGGGCGTCGCCGTCCTGGACGACCTGCGCGGCCGGGCGGACTCGCACGGCAATCCGCTGCATATGACCGTGACCGCCACCGCCGACGAACTGGCCGCGGCCGGCGACCTGGTCAAGGGCAAGGCGACCGGCCGCCCGGTCGCCGTGGTCCGCGGACTGCCCGGCACGGTCCTCCCGCCGGAGACCGCCGACGCGGACGACGCCGGGGCCCGGCCGCTGGTGCGCACGGCCGCCAACGACATGTTCCGGCTCGGCACGTCGGAGGCCGTACGGGAGGCGGTGTCGCTGCGCCGCACGGTGCGCGACTTCGCCGACACCCCGGTGGAACCCGCGGCCGTCCGGCGGGCGGTCGCCCTCGCGGTGACCGCGCCCGCGCCGCACCACACCACGCCGTGGCGTTTCGTGCTGCTGGAGACGCCCGAGGTACGCGAGCGGCTGCTCGACGCCATGCGTGACGCCTGGGCGGCGGACCTGCGGCGGGACGGCTTCTCGGAGGAGAGCGTCGCCCGGCGGCTGCGGCGCGGCGACGTATTGCGCCGGGCGCCGTATCTTGCCGTGCCGTGCCTGGTCGCCTACGGCGCCCACGCCTATCCCGACGCCCGGCGGTCCCAGGCGGAGCGCGAGATGTTCGTGGTCGCCGCCGGTGCGGGTGTGCAGAACTTCCTCGTCGCCCTGGCCGGCGAACAGCTCGGCTCCGCATGGGTGTCGTCCACGATGTTCTGCCGCGATGTGGTGCGCTCCGTCCTCGACCTGCCGCCGAACTGGGACCCGATGGGCGCGGTGGCCATCGGCCGCCCGTCCACCGTGCCCGCACCGCGGGTGCCGCGCGCGGCCGACGCCTTCATCGCGGTGCGCTGAGCGAGTCGCGGTGAACACCCGGCCCACGGCGGCGGCCCGGCACGCGGCCGGCGCTCAGGAGTGGCGGGTCGGCGGGTTCGGAGCCAGGCGGGGGCCGTGCCGGGGCGGGCTCGGCGCGGCCAGCAGGATCAGCCGGGCGGCCCGGTGGCGCTGGCCCGCGTAGGGGGCCAGCAGGTCGAGCATCGTGGCGTCGTCCGACCGCCGCGCGCCGGTCAGCGCGTAGCCGATGTGGTGCGGCAGGTGCAGGTCGCCGACCGTGACCGCGTCCGGGGCGCCGTGGCTGCGCTGCAGCGTCTCCGCGGCCGTCCACGGGCCGATGCCGGGCACGCTCTGCAGCCGGGTGCCCGCCTCCTGCGGCGGCAGCGACGTCAGCGCGTCCAGCCTGGGCCCCAGGCGCGCCGCCCGCAGGACCGTGGACGCGCGCTTGTCGTCCACCCCGGCGCAGTGCCAGTCCCACGACGGCACCCGCGCCCAGCCGCGCGCGTCGGGCATCACCCGCATACGGTCGGCCGGGCCCGGCGCCGGCTCACCGTGCTGGAGCAGCAGCAGCCGCCAGGCACGGTAGGCCTCCGCCGTGGTCACCTTTTGTTCGAGCACCGACGGGATCAGCGCCTCCAGTACGAGCCCGGTCCTGGTCAGCCGCAGGCCCGGATGACGCCGGTGCGCCGCGTGCACGATGCGGTGCCGGGGGGTGAACGCCGCCGGGTCGTCGCCGTCGCCGAGCAGCGCGGGCAGCGTGTCGAGCAGCCACTCCGCGCCCGGGCCCCACGCCTCGGCCTCCATTGCGGCCGCGCTGCCCCGCAGCCGCAGTGTGCCGGGGCCCGCGGGAGTACGGCTGGCCCGCCAGAAGGTGCCGTCGGCGTCGACCCGGAACGCCGGGTCGCCCGGACCGCGGCGCAGCGGCATGAGCGTACGGCGTACGTCGAGGGGTCCTCGCGGGGTCAGGGCTCGGATACGCCCCCGCTCCGGCCTGGGGACGGGGACGCCGCCGGTGAGGCGCGGTCGCGGTGAAGGCACCCGCCCGAGGGTAGCCGCCGCCGTACCCCGGCACGGCCGGTAGCCTGGCCGGCGTGACGTCACCCACCCGGGAAACCCCCGCCGGCCTGCTCGCCTCCGCCCTGCGCACCGATCCGGCACGGCCGCTGATCACCTTCTACGACGACGCCACGGGTGAGCGGGTCGAACTGTCGGTCGCCACCTTCGGGAACTGGGTCGCGAAGACCGCGAATCTCCTGCAGGACGAGTTGGGGGCGCAGCCCGGCGACCGGATGGCGCTGCTGCTGCCCGCGCACTGGCAGACGGCGGTGTGGGTACTGGCCGGGTTCTCCACCGGCGTGGTGGTCGCGCCGGGCGCGGACCCCGGCACCGCCGACCTCGTCGTCAGCGGACCCGACACCCTGGAGCGGGCGCGGGCCTGCGGCGGGGAGCGGGTGGCGCTGGCGCTGCGACCGCTCGGCGGGCGCTTCCCGCAGCCGCCCGCGGGCTTCCTCGACTACGCCGTCGAGGTGCCCGGGCAGGGCGACCGCTTCGTGCCGTACGCGCCGGTGGGCGCGGGCTCGCCGGCGCTCGAACTCGTCGGCGAGGGCACGGTGACCGCCGGGGAGGTCGTGGAACGGGCCGTCGCCTCGGCCGAGGCGTACCGGCTGGCGCCGGGGGCGCGGGTGCTGTCCCGGCTGCCCTTCGACAGCTGGCCCGGCCTGGCGGCGGGGCTCCTCGCGCCGCTCGCGATCGGCGGTTCCGTCGTCCTGTGCAGGAACGCCTCCGGCTTGGGGGCGGAGGAGGTTGCCGCTCGGGAGGCGGCGGAGCGGGTCACTCTCACGGTGTAGCGCCGCGTTCTGGCCGGAGCCGCGGGGGTGGGGGGTGTCACTTGCGGTGGGCCTCGCCACCTGCCGCGCCGCTGGGGCTGCGCGCGCAGTTCCCCGCGCCCCCGGGTGGGTGCCACTTGCGGTGGGCCTCGCCACCTGCCGCGCCGCTGGGGTTCCCCGCGCCCCCGGGTGAGCGTCACTTGCGGTGGGCCTCGCCACCTGCCGCGCCGCTGGGGTTCCCCGCGCAGTTCCCCGCGCCCCCGGGTGGGTGCCACTTGGCGTGGCGTCGCTATCTGCGGCGCCGTGGTGATTGCGCGCGTATTTCCTCGCGCCCTGGGTGGGTGTCACTTGCCGTGGCCTCGCCACCTGCCGCGCCATTGGGGTTGCCCGCGCAGTTCCCCGCGCCCCCGGGTGGGTGCCACTTGCCGTGGCCTCGCTATCTGCGGCGCCGTGGTGATTGCCAGCGGCCCTCGGTGGGGGCTGCTCCTCGCGTTCGTAAGGCTGGCTGAGCAAGTGGGCAGGTGGACGCAACCAAGGGGCGGATTCGACTGTCTGAACGAGTGACGTGCGGGCACACGAGCCCGGGGTGCCGGCGGACGAGGGATGGGCGGGGACGTGACGACGTCAGCAGAGCCTCCGGAGGAGGACCCTACGGAGTCGGATCCGCAGTCGGATCCGGAGCCTGGACCCAAGCCGCAGGCGCAGCCTGGACCTCAGCCGGACTCCGAGGCCGGGCCGGGCCACGAGCCTGAGTCCGAGCCAAAGGTTCAGGCGGAGCCCGCACCTGAGGCGGGCGCGGACCCGCAGCCGGAGGCCGGGGCCAAGGCGGGACCTGGGCCGGCCCCCGAGGCCGGGGCCAAGGCGGAGCCTGAGCCGGGTCCCGATGCCGGGGCCAAGGCGGAGCCTGAGCCGGGTCCTGAGCCCGGAGCTGAGGCAGAGCCCGACCTCGCACCCGCGCCCGGGGCGGAGCCGGAGCCGGAGGCAGGGTCGCAGGTGCAGCCCGAGCCTCTGGCGGGGCTGGAGGCGTACCCGGAGGCCGGAGCCGCGCCGGAGGCGGGCCGGCGGAGGTATCGGTGGGTCAAGCTGCTGGCGGCGGGCACCGCCGTGGCCGTGCTGGCCGGGGCCGGCGGCCTCTACTACCTGTACCAGCAGCTCGACGGGAACATCACCACGGACACGGTGACCGAGAACGACTTGAACGTGCACGAGTCGGAGCGGCCGACGGAGGGGCCGACCTCCGCGGAGAACATCCTGCTGCTGGGCTCGGACAACCGCGGTGACGGCAACGGGAAGTACGGCCAGGACAGCGGCACCCAGCGCTCGGACACCGCGATCCTGCTGCACCTGGCCGCGGACCGGCACAGTGCGACGGCGATGAGCATTCCGCGCGACCTGATGGCGCACGTGCCGAGCTGCGACAAGCCGAACGGCGGCAAGACCGCGGCGCGGTTCGTGCAGTTCAACTGGGCCTTCGAATTCGGCGGTGCCGCCTGCACGATCCGGACCGTCGAGAACATGACGGGGATCCGGATCGACCATCACCTGATCGTGGACTTCTCCGGGTTCAAGAAGATCGTGAACGCGGTCGACGGCGTGGACGTGTGCCTGGCGGAGCCGGTGCACGACACGAAGGCGCACCTCGACCTGCCGGCCGGGCGGCAGACGCTGAACGGCGAACAGGCGCTCGGCTATGTGCGGTCCAGGCACGGCTTCGGCGACGGCAGCGACACCGAGCGGATGGACCGCCAGCAGGGCTTCCTCGGCTCGCTGTTCTCCAAGGTCAGCAGCAACGGCGTGCTGCTCAACCCGACCAAGGTCTACCCGGTGCTCTCGGCCGCGACCTCCTCGCTCACCGCGGACCCGGGCCTCGACTCGCTCAGCGAGCTGTACAGCCTGGCGCGGGACATCCAGCGGATACCGACCGGGCAGGTGCAGTTCCTGACACTGCCGCGGGAGCAGTACACGAAGGACCGCAACCGCGACCAGCTCGTGCAGCCCGCCGCCGGCCGGCTCTTCGCGGCGCTGCGCGACGACATGCCGGTGACGGTGACGCCGGACGGCAAATCGGACAACGGGACAGCGGGCAGCGGGACATCGGAGTCCGGTAAGCAGGACAGCGGGAAGCCGAAGAGCGGGAAGCCCGGCGCGACCGGCACACCCACGACGAGCGGCACGCCTGCCACCACGGGACCCACCTATCGGGGTACGACCGCCGATGCCGACATCTGCGGCAAAGCCTGATGAACTAAGGTGAATGCCCGGCCGGCCGTGGAGGGAGGACCCGAGCGACCGTGGACACGGAGGACTCCGGGTACGTCGACCCGGCTGACCAGTGGGTGCTGGACCCGGCAACCGGCATGTACCAGCTGCGCCTTGACGCGCCGTCGGAGCCGGTGCCGGTGCCGCCCGCGCCCACACCGGTCGGGCCCGCACCGGCGCGGCGGGCCGCGGTACGTACCCCGGCCGCCCGCGCGGGCCGCGGCGGACGCAGGGCCGCCGCCCCCGCCGCCGGGTCGCGGCGCCGCAAGGCCAAGCCGCGCAGGCCGCCCGCCCTGGCGTGGGCGGTCGGGACCACCTGCGCCGTGCTGGTCGCCGGTGTGACCGCGGGGATCGTCGTGCTGCGGCAGGGCGACGGGCCCGGCATCCGTACCGTGGACATCGGTGCGGCCGGGAGCAAGGACCCTGTCCACGCCGGTGCGATGAACGTCCTGGTGCTCGGCGGCGGACCTGTGGGCGCCACCGCGGACACCGCCGTGCTGCTGCATGTGGCCGCGGACCGCGGCAATGCGACGGCGCTGGTCATTCCGCCGGCGCTGGTGACGGACATCCCGGACTGCCCGGTGGGCGGCGGGACCGTCAAGGGGGCCGAGCAGCAGCCGTTCTCCGCCGCGTTGACCGGGCGCGGCCCCGGCTGCGCGCTGCGGGCGGTGAAGCAGTTGACCGGGCTGCCGGTGGACCATGTGGTGCTGGTCGACTATGCGGCGGCGAAAGCGGCATCGACCGGTGTCGGGGCGGCGGACCTGTGCGTGGACCGTACGCTGGCCGTCCCGGGGACGCTGACGGCGCTGGCACGTACCGCGCCTGCCGCGCTCACCACGGACAGCCCGCTCGGCAGCGCAAAGGCGCTGGGCGCGCTGGCCGACGCCATGGGTGCGGCCGATCCGAAGCACGTCACCTTTGTGACGGTACCGGTGCGGGGCGGCGCCGGTCCGCCGGTCGCCGACCAGGCCACGGCGTCGCAGCTCTACGCCCTGATGGCGCGCGATGTGTCCCTGTCCCCCGACCACCCCCCGGCGGCCGATCCGAAGCTGGCCGGCCCGAAGGCGACTCCGCACAACACCCGGGTGGAGATCTACAACGGCACGGGGGTCTTCGGCGCCTCCCAGGACGTGCTGAGCTGGCTGCAGAACACGCAGGGCGTCAACCGCTCCACCAACGGCGGCGACGCCCATGCGAAGGTGCCGCGGACCACGTTGCGGTATGCGCCGAACCAGGCCGACCAGGCGCGCTCGCTGGCCGCGATGATGGGCCTGCCCGCGTCCGCGCTGATCCCGGGCACCCAGGACGCGGCGCCCCGGGCGAACATGACGCTCACTCTGGGCGCGGACTTCACCGCGCCCGGTGTCCCGGTGGGGCCGCCCACCGCGCCGCCCAAGGGCGTACGGCTGACGCCCGCGTCCGGCGTCCACTGCTGACGGCGGCGGCGCGCGTCGGTCGGCGAGCCGGACATCTGCGGCAAAGCCCGGTGCAAGGCTGCTGAAAAACCACGCCAATTCCGAGAGGAATCGGGGGTTTTGTCCGGTTGCGAGGAGGGGAGATCCACCGGGATCGCCCATCGGTGCGTCATCGGGCGACTACTGTAAGCGATCCGGCGGTTACCGGATGGAGGACCCGAGCGACCGTGGACACGCAAGGCCGAGACGATATCGATCCGGCGGACCAGTGGGTGCTCGACCCGGCCACCGGCACCTACCGGCTGCGGGAGCGGCCGGCGCAGGACCGGGCGCGGAAGCAGCCCGGTCTGCCCCGGCAGAGCAGCCACGCGCCCGCCGACGCCTCAACCCCGCCCAGGAGCCGCCGTACGGCCGCCGCGCCGGGTCCGCCCGGCCGCCGCAGGGGGAAGCCGGACGGCCGGCTGTCCCGGCGCAGGAAGGCGCTGCTGTGGACGGCGGGCGCGATGGGCCTGGTCCTGACCGCGGTGGGCGTCGGCGGCTACCTGGTCTACGAGCACTTCAACGGCAACCTCACCACCGTGGACGTCGGCGACGCGGGCAGCAAGAACGTCGGCGGCGACGGCCCGCTCAATCTGCTGGTCATCGGCACCGACAGCCGCCAGGGGCTGGGCCGCAGGTACGGCGACGCCGACAGTGTCGGCCACGCCGACACCACGATCCTCTTCCACGTGTCGGCCGACCGCAGCAATGCGACGGCGATGAGCATCCCGCGGGACATTGTCACGGGCATCCCGGACTGCCCGACCCGGCGGAAGGACGGCACCACGACGACGATCCCCGGCATTCCCGCCGGCCTGACCACGCCGAGGTTCAACGAGAGCCTGGGCGTGGGCGGGCGGGACCCCGGCTGCACGATGCGCGCCGTCACGCTGTTGACCGGGATTCCGGTCGACCACTTCATGATGGTCGACTTCGAGGCGGTCAAGGCGCTGTCGACGGCGGTCGGCGGGGTGGACGTGTGCCTGTCGAGGCCGCTGGTCGATCCCAAGTCGCATCTGGACCTGTCCGCGGGGCGGCACCGGATCGAGGGCGAGCAGGCGCTGGAGTTCGTCAGGACCCGGCACGCGCTGCGCAACCAGAGCGACCTGGACCGGATCAGACTCCAGCAGAACTTCCTCAGCGCGATGATCCGCAAGATCAAGTCGAGCGGCACCCTGACCAGCCCGGGGAAGCTCTTCACCCTGGCGGACGCGGCGACCCGGGCGCTCACCGTGGACAGCGCGATCGGCAGTGTCTCGCGGCTGACCGGCCTGGCCAAGGACCTCAGCAGGGTGGACGCCAAGCACATCACCTTCACCACCCTGCCGGTGGTCGACAACCCCAACGAGCGGGTCCACGCCACGGTCGTGGTCGACCGGGCCAGGGCGGAGCAGTTGTTCGCGATGATCAGGAACGACGTCTCGCTCAGCGGCCGCAGGAAGCAGCCGAGGGCAGATCCGCGGCTGGTCGGCCCCCGGGCCGCGGCCTCCGACGTCCGGGTGCAGGTCTACAACGGCAGCGGCGTCTCCGGCGCCGCCCGCGGCACGGTGGACTGGCTGCGCGGCGTCCAGGGCGTCGGCGGCCCCGCCAACGGCGGCAACGCGCCCTCCCCCGCCCCGCGGACCACCCTGGCCTACACCCCAGGGCAGGCCGACCAGGCCCGCGCCCTCGCCGCGATGCTCGGCCTGCCCGGCTCGGCCCTGCGCCCCTCGTCCGGAGCCGACGACGCCCAGGGCGCGGACATGTCGCTCACCCTCGGCGCGGACTTCGTCCGGGCCGGGGTTCCGATCGCGGACCCCGCGGCGCCCCCCGAGGACCTGACCAGGACGAGGGCGGACAATTCGTCCTGCGTGAGCTGACTCACGAAACCTTCCGGTGACCGCCGTCGTGTTAAGTCAGGGCCGCGGGATGCAACTCCGTGCGCCAGATCACCGTCTGACACGGGGACGACCGAGATTCGGCCGGAGCAGGGGAGGGTTCTTCATGCGGGACGGGGCAATGGGCGGCGGTCAGGGTTCCGCGTCGAACCATGGCGACCTCGGCTGGGACGACGGGCTCTACCGGGACAACGCGCCCTCGTACGCCCCCGGACCGGCGGCCGACCGCGAGACCGGGCAGATACCGGGGCCCAGAAGCCCGCACGGGGGCGGCGACGGCCCCGACCCGATACCCGGCGGACCTGGCGCGGGCGGCGCCGACAGCGGCAACCCGGCGAACGCCGGCGGGCACCGCAGGGGCGGCCCGCGGCGGCAGCGCAGCCGCAAGAGCAAGGTGCTGCGCTGGGTGGCGATCGTGGCCGCGGTCGGCGTCCTGGGCTCGGCGGGGGCCGCTTACGGCTACTACGAGTACCTGGCGGGCAAGATCCGCAAGGGCCAGCGGGTCAGCGGGAACAGCTCCGTGGCCAAGCCGAAGGCGAACGCCAACGGCAGCTCGGCGATGAACATCCTGATCCTCGGCTCGGACAGCCGGATCAGCGCGGACGACCAGAAGCTCGGCGGCGCCGCCGACAGCGCGGGCGCCCGGGCGGACGTGATCATGATCGCCCACCTGTCCGCGGACCGCAGCAATATGTCGGTGGTCAGCATCCCGCGCGACACCCGGGTCGACATCCCCGAGTGCGAGGACCCCAAGACCCACCGCACGTATCCGAAGGTCAACGAGATCATCAACGCCTCGCTGGGCCGCGGCGGCCCCGGCTGCACCCTGGCGACCGTGCAGAACCTCACCAACGTCTACATCGACCACTGGCTGATGATCGACTTCTCCGGTGTGGTGAAGATGGCGGACGTGCTCGGCGGCGTGGACGTATGTGTCGAGCACAGCGTCTGGGACCGTCCCACCAAATACATCAAGCACGGCGGCTCCGGGCTGAAGCTCACCGCGGGCCACCACCTCATCAAGGACAAGCAGGCGCTCCAGTGGCTGCGCACCCGCGACGCCTTCGGTGACGACTCGGGCCGCGCCAAGGCGCAGCACATGTACATGAGCTCGCTGATCCGCACCCTGCGCAGCCAGAACCTCTTCACCAACCCGGCCCGGCTGAACAAGATCGCCACCACGGCGATGGGCGCCTTCGAGGTCTCCTCGGAGATCGGCACCCCGAAGAAGCTCTACGACCTCGGCATGGAGCTGAAGAGCATCCCGCCGGCCCGGATGACGATGCTGACCATGCCGCACGACGCGGACCCGCAGGCGGTCAACGCGCACTATGTGCCGGCCGCGGCGGCCTCCACCGTGTGGTCGCTGATGCGCAACGACGTGGCCATGGACGCGGACGGCAAGGCCAAGGCCCCGGGGACGGCGAGCACCTCGCCGAAGCCGGTCACCCCGACGGGACCGCCCGCCGCGGCCCCCGCGACGATCCCGGTCACCGTGGTCAACGGCACGGCGGGTACCACGGGCAACCCGGCCGTGCCGCACCGCGCCGGGGACATCGCCGCGGCGCTGGGCACCGCGGGCTTCACCAAGGCCGAGTCGAGCCAGAAGGCCGCCCCCAGCCCCGGCACCACCCTGACGTACCCGGCGGCCGACGGTGAGCAGGGCAAGGCGGACGCGGCCTCGGTGGCGAAGGCGCTCAAGATCCCGGTGAGCAATGTGAAGCCGTCCGACACCGTGCAGAGCATCACCCTGACGGTCGGCGGGGACTGGAAGAAGGGCACCGACTACAGCACGACGCTGCCCAAGGAGGGCGGCGTCCCCAAGTCCGCCGACGCCATCAACGGCGCCGACACCACGGGCTGCATGCCCATCCAGCCGATCTACCGCTGGGCGGGCTGAACGGCCCGCGGCGGGCAGCGCAGGTACGCGAAAGGGGTCCGCCGGAGCTTCCGGTGGACCCCTCCGCCGTCGTAAGAGCGGCGCCCGCGGGCGTACGTACGGGCTACGCGTCGGCCGTCGTCGACTCCGCGGCGGTCGCCGTGACCGCGGGGCGGCGGCTGGCGATCACCTTGCGGGCCAGCGAGCGCGGGCTGGTGAGGAAGCCGTAGCCCCAGCACATGTGCATGGTGGCCAGCGCGAGCGGGATGCGCAGCCGGGCGCCCGCGCCCAGGCCGCGGCCGGCCGGCAGCGAACCGACGGTGATGGCCGCGAGATAGGCCGCGGGCACCAGCAGCGCCCACGGCGTCAGGACGGCGCCGACGACGATGCCCGCCGCATTGGCCAGCAGGGCGCCGGGTGCCGCCAGATACCGCAGATTGACCGAGCCGCGGTGGTAGCGCGTCACCACCCGGCGCCACCGGCCGTAGTCCTTGTACTGCTTGGCCAGGGCGCGCACGCTCGGCCGCGGCCGGTAGGAGACCCGCAGCTCGGGCGAGAACCAGATGAGATGACCGGCCTCGCGGATCCGGTAGTTCAGCTCCCAGTCCTGGGCGCGGATGAATTCCACGTTGTAGCCGCCCTGCTGCTCCAGCACCTCGCGCCGGAAGACACCGAGATAGACGGTGTCGGCGGGGGCGGCGGAGCCACCGGTGTGGAAGGCGGCGTTGCCGACGCCGATCTTCGCGGTCATGGCCGCGGCGACCGCCTCCTCCCAGGCGTTCTCGCCCTCGGCGTGCATGATGCCGCCGACATTCGCCGCGCCCGTGGCGTCCAGCAGGCGTACGGCGGTGGCGATGTAGTCGGGCGAGAGCATGCCGTGCCCGTCGACCCGCACCACGACCGGGTGGCGGGACGCGGAGATCGCGGCGTTCAGGGCGGCGGGCGTGCGCCCGGTGGGGTTGGGCACCGTATGGACCCGGGGGTCCTCGGCGACCAGCTCGGCCGCGATCGCGTCGGTCCGGTCCTTCGACGGGCCGAGCGCGATGACGACTTCCAGCTCGCCCGGATAGTCCTGTTCCAGGATGTGCCGGACGGAGTTACGCAGGTGGCGCTCCTCGTTGAGCACCGGCATGATCACGGAGACGGCCGGGAGCGCGGAGTCAGTGGCGGCGTTCATTGCGGGAAACGTTACCGCCAATGGGGGACCCCAGCGCGTGGGGGCAAGACTGACAGTCCTATTTGTCCCTAGCCTGAACGGGTCTTCCTGCTCTGTACCACTGCGGAGGGAATCCCGTGCCGCTGACCAGCCGCCGTCCACCCGGCCCCCCACGGACGCAGCCGGGGCGACGGCCGGTGCCGGGCCGGTGGCCGCCGATCCGGCTGAGCACCCGGATCGTCGGCGCGGTGGCACTGCTGGTGATCACCGCGAGCGGCATCGGCCACGCCGTGGTGACCGGGGTGGACGGGGCGATCGGCCGGGTGGACGCCTTCGGCGGGATGCAGGGCCGCCCCGGCGGCAGCAAGGGCACGAATTTCCTGCTCGTCGGGACCGACAGCCGGGACGACATCGCCCCGGACGAGAAGAAGCGCTACCACCTGGGCGGCGTGCCCTGCCACTGCACGGACACGATCATCCTGGTCCACCTGTCGCAGGACCGCTCCCGGGCCAGCGTGGTCAGCATCCCGCGCGACACCTACGTCCTGCTGCCCGCCCTGCCCGCGGCGCCCGGAAGCAAGGCCGGGAAGAAGGCCGGCGCCAAGGCCGGGAGCGGGGGCACCGCGAAGCCCGCGTCCGGGACCCGGCCCGCCAAGATCAACCAGGCCTACGCCGACGGCGGCCCCAAGCTCACCGTGCGGACCGTCGAGCAGCTGACCGGCGTCCACATCGACCACTACCTGGAGGTGGACTTCACCAGCTTCATGAAGACCGTGGACGTGATCGGCGGCGTCCCGGTCTGCACCTCCCGCCCGCTCAAGGACGCGTACTCCGGCCTGAACCTGCCGGTGGGCACCACGACCCTGAACGGCGGCCAGGCGCTGCAGTACGTGCGCTCCCGGCATCTGGACCCGGCCGCCGACCTCGGGCGGATGCAGCGCCAGCAGCGCTTCCTGGCCCAGGTCATCCACAAGACCACCAGCGGCGGCACCCTCGGCGACCCGCTGCGGCTCGGCAAGGTGGTCTCCGCTGTGCTCGGCTCGGTCCGCGCCGACCAGGGGCTCGACAGCGGGGACCTGATCGGTCTCGCCCGCGCCATGAAGGACTTCACGCCCGGCTCGTCGGAATTCACCTCGGTGCCGCTGAGCACCAGCAGCTTCCACGTCCCCGGCGTCGGCTCCACCGTGAAGTGGGACGCCCCGAAAGCCGGGCGGCTGTGGGCGGCCATCCGCGCCGACAAGCCGCTCACCGCCCCGCGCCCGGCCGGCGGCGGGCCGGCCGGCGTACCGGTCGGGGTGGACCCGGCCAGGATCCGGGTAAGGGTCGAGAACGGCACCGGCGTCCGCGGCCTGGCCGCGAACACCCAGCAGGCGCTGCACGCCACCGGCTTCCTCACACCCGGCGCACCGGCCACGGCGCCCCGGCACGTACCGCACACCGTGATCCGCTACGACCCGCGCTGGGACGACTCGGCGAAGGCGCTGGCCGTCGCCCTGCCGGGGGCGCGACTGGTGCCCGCGGCCAAGCAGGGGCCGCTGATGCGGGTCACACTCGGCCCGGACTTCGCCACCGCCAAGGTGAGGCCGGTGACCGCGCCCGCGCCCGACCCCGGTACGCGGCAGGCCGCCGGCGCCCTCACCGGCGACCAGGTGGGCTGCCCCTGACGCGAGCCGCGGGTGGGGCGGTGGGGCGGCGGGTCAGTCGTCCAGGCCCTCCGCCGCCCGCTCCCTGCGCAGTTCCAGGATCGCCCGGCGGCGGGCCAGCCGGTGCGTCCGGCGGATCTGGGCCTCCTGCCAGCGGCGCCGGTCCTGCGCGGTCTCCGGCATCACGGGCGGCACCCGGCGCGGGCGGCCCTCGGCGTCCACGGCGACGAAGACCAGATAGGCGCTCGCGACCTGCTTGGCGGGCCGCCCCGCCTCGTTCCAGCGCTCGGCGACGACCCGGACGCCGACCTCCATGGAGGTCTTCCCCGTCCAGTTGACCTGGGCCTTCACCTGGAGCAGGTCGCCGACCCTGACCGGTTCGAGGAAGGCCATCTCGTCCATCGCACCGGTCACCACCGGCCCCTCGGAGTGCCGGCCCGCGACCGCGCCGGCCGCGTCGTCGACCAGTTTCATCACGACGCCGCCATGGACCGTACCCAGCAGGTTGGTGTCATGGGCGCTCATGATGTGCGACAGCGTGATCCGGGCGGCGGACGTCGCCTTGCCCGGGATCACCGGGAACTGCGGGACGCCCGGGGCGTGCGGGACGGCGGGCGGCTCGGGGGTGCCGGAGCCTGCGGATGGATCGATCATGACCGCTACTTTATGTCCGTTACGAAACAGCTGCGGCTGGTGGCCGAATGCATCGGATTAGCTACAGAACCGCCCTGGATTCAAGGTCCCACGCCGCGGCCGGGCACACTGACGGACATGAACGGTTGGAGCGATGACACCGAGCGGCGCCGGCTCTCCGAGCCTCCGCTGCCCCCAGAACTGTCGCCGCGCCGGGCCGCCGCTGCCTCGGGCGGAGTCCCGCCGCAGCCCACTCGCCGCCCCGCGCCGGGCGACCGCCCGCAGCCCGGCGCGATCCCGCAGCCCGGCGACGGATCGGGCGACGGCTACGGCCCGCCGGCCACCGGCGGCCCCGGCGGCGCGGGGCCGCGCGCCCCGCGCTGGAGCACCCGCAAGAAGATCGGCTACGCGGCCCTCGGGCTTGTCGTGGTGCTGCTCGTGGTGTCGGTGTCGACGTACTTCTGGGCCGACTCCAAGGTGCGGCGCGAGGTCGACCTGAGCAAGGTCGAGGACCGCCCGGCGGCCGGCAAGGGCACCAACTACCTGATCGTCGGCTCGGACAGCCGTGAGGGGCTGACCAAGCAGGACGAGAAGGATCTGCACACCGGAGCCGCGTCGGGCCAGCGCACCGACTCGATGATGATCCTGCACACCGGCAGCAACGGCACCACGATGATGAGCCTGCCGCGCGACTCCTACGTCACCATCCCGGCCTTCACCGGCCAGCAGTCGCACAAGCGCTACCCGGCCTCCACCCACAAGCTGAACCGCGCGTACGCCGACGGCGGCCCCGAGCTGCTGACCAGGACCGTCGAGTACAACACCGGCCTCCACATCGACCATTACGCCGAGATCGGCTTCGCGGGCTTCGTGAACCTGGTCAACGCGCTCGGCGGCGTGAACATGTGCCTGGACAAGCCGCTGCACGACAAGGCGTCGGGCGCGGACTTCTCCGCGGGCTGCCAGAAGATGAACGGCCAGCAGTCGCTGGCCTTCGTCCGGCAGCGCCACCAGGAGGCCGACCAGGACCTGGGCCGGATGCGCAACCAGCAGAAGTTCCTGTCGACCCTCGCCCACCAGGCGGCGTCGCCCTCGACGGTGCTGAACCCGTTCAAGCTCTACCCGGTGATCGGCTCGGGCCTCGACACGCTCATCGTGGACAAGAAGATGAGCCTGCGCAATCTCGCGTCGATGTTCTGGGCGATGAAGGGCGTCACCGGCGGCGACGGGAAATCCATCACCGTGCCGATCGCCAGCGCCAACTACCAGACCCCCAACGACGGCGACGCCGTGAAGTGGGACATGACGAAGGCGAAGACGCTCTTCGGCGAGCTGAAGAACGACGACAAGGTCACCGCCACCAAGTAGCCGCGCCCCACGTGCCCGGCCGCGCGGCGGCATCGACGGCCCCGGCTCCCCCGCGATCGACGCGGTGGGAACCGGGGCCGTCCTTCGTGCTCAGCGGTTCCTGACGGATCCCGCGGGGTCCCGGCTCAGGCCGCGATCGGCGCGCCGGTGACCGCGAGCACCCACTGGTCCAGCTCGGGCCGCCAGTAGCGGGCGACGTTCAGCCGGGTCGGCTTGGCCTCGCCGGGCAGCTGGAACTTCAGCGAGCTCCACATGGCGTTCCGCTTGACCTCGCTGACCAGGGCCGCGGCCTCCTGCCGCGGTATGGCCACGACCAGCTCCTTGGGCCGGGCGCTCATCCGGCCGGCCTTGTGGAAGACCACGGCCTGCTCGGTGACCGTCACGAAGTAGTACTTCACGAACGCCTGGGCGATCACGCCCAGCGCGTTGGTCAGGTAAGGGCTCGGGCCGGTCACGGTGTGGATCGTGGCGATCGGCCGGTCGCCCGGGTTGATCTGCGCGATGGCCTCGGCCACCTGCTCCTGCATGGTGGACTTGCGAATGGCCATGTGGTGCCCCCATTTTCGACGTGCTGACGGTGCGGATGTGCTGACGAACAAATGCGACGCCGCCGTCGTGGACACGACAGCGGCGTCGCAGCGTACCGCCTTCCGGCGGCAGTTACGCCTCTGGGGGTGAGAACGTCAGTGACGTCCCGCCGGGTTGCGGCGGCGCAGCATGAAGACCGTGCCACCGCCGGCCGCGACGAGCACCGCCGCGACACCGGCGATCATGCCGGTGTTGGAGCCGCCACCGGTCTCGGCCAGGTTGGACGTACCACCGGCCGGCGAGGGCGCGTTGGTGTCGGCGACAGCCGCGGCCGGGGCTGTGGTGGTCGGCGCCGGAGCCGCGGGGGCGGTGGTCTCGGGCGGCGTGGTGGGAGTCGTCTGCGACGGCGACGGCGACGGGGTCGCGCACGCCTTGTCCGGCGTGGTCACCTCCTTGGTACCGACCTCCACCTGACCGGCCGATTTCACGACATGCACGGTGTAGACCGTGTTCGGCGTCCAGTCCACGGCGATGGCGAAGGCAACGCCTTCCTTGGTGCCCTTGACGCCCTTCTGGGAGCCGACCTCGGTCGAGCCCTGCGACACCGTGATGTCGACATTGGTGCTGTTGTCCTGGTCGAGGACGGTGATGACGCCGTGGTCGCCGTCGCACGAGGCGGACGGCGTGAACTCGGTGATGGAGCAAGCAAACGCGCTGCCTGCAACGCCCAGCGCAAGAGCGGCTGCGGCGGAGGCGACGCCAATGGAACGCACCGCGATTGCGGTACGGCGGTTTATGGACACGTCTTCCCTTCACGGGATCGGATCACAAGTGCGGAAAGGCCGCTCAGCGGACACGATGGCCCCCCGCCCCACTGATGGCCCTCACACCTCTACAAGCCCCCGCGCACGCTTGTCAATTGATCGCAAACCGACTACTACACGACCTCACACGCACAAAGAGCACCCGGTCCGGGTGCTCTTCGTGCGGCGGTGTTACAGAGTTGCTACGCGGGCAGGTTGCGGGCCATGACGATCCGCTGGATCTGGTTGGTGCCCTCGTAGATCTGGGTGATCTTGGCGTCGCGCATCATCCGCTCGACCGGATAGTCGCGTGTGTAGCCATATCCTCCGAGCAGTTGGACCGCGTCGGTGGTGACCGCCATGGCCACGTCGGAGGCGTAGCACTTGGCGGCGGCGCCGAAGAAGGTCAGGTCGGGGTCCGAGCGCTCCGACCTGGCCGCGGCGGCGTAGGTGAGCTGGCGGGCGGCCTCCAGCTTCATGGCCATATCGGCCAGCATGAACTGGATGCCCTGGAATTCGGCGATGGCCTTGCCGAACTGCTTGCGTTCCGTCACATATCCCTTGGCGTAGTCCAGCGCGCCCTGCGCGATGCCGAGGGCCTGGGCGGCGATGGTGACGCGGGTGTGGTCGAGGGTCCGCATCGCGGTGGCGAAGCCGGTGCCCTCCGCACCGATGATGCGGTCGGCGGGGATGCGGACGTTGTCGAGGTAGACCTCGCGGGTCGGCGAGCCCTTGACGCCGAGCTTCTTCTCCGGGGCGCCGAAGGAGACGCCCTCGTCGCTCTTCTCCACCACGAAGGCGGAGATGCCCTTGGAGCGCTTGTCGGGGTCGGTGACGGCCATGACCGTGTAGAAGTCCGAGACCCCGGCGTTGGTGATCCAGCGCTTCACGCCGTTGAGTACGTAGAAGTCGCCGTCGCGCACGGCACGGGTCTTCATGCCCGCCGCGTCGGAACCCGCCTCGGGCTCCGACAGGGCGTAGGAGAACATCCCCTCCTTGCGGGCCAGCGCGCCCAGGTACTTCGTCTTCAGCTCCTCGGACCCGGACAGTTCCACCGGGAGCGAGCCGAGCTTGTTGACCGCGGGGATGAGCGAGGAGGAGGCGCAGACCCGGGCGACCTCCTCGATCACGATGACGGTGGACAGCGCGTCGGCGCCCGGGCCGTCGTAGGCCTCGGGGATGTGCACGGCGTGCAGGTCGTTGGCCTCCAGTGCGTCACGCGCCTCCTGGGGGAAGCGGCCCTGCTCGTCCACCTCGGCGGCGAAAGGGGCGATCTTCGCCTCGGCGAGGGAGCGCACGGCGTCCCGGAGCATGTCGTGCTCTTCGGAGGTCCGGAAAAGGTCGAAGTCGGAGGATCCGGCCACAGAGTCTCACTCCCCGATGCTAACTACCGTTAAGTAACCCTACGATCCTAAAGCCGCGCCCATCATGCGGCCTACGTGACGTTCACGACAGCACAAGCGGCTCGCCCGAAGGGCGCCAGGAGCGCTCACGACACCTTGGTGCCGAGCTTGTCGAGGGCGTGGGTGGCCACGAAGTCGGCCATGGTGTCGTTGCGTATCGCCTCCCACAGCTGCGAGCCGCCGTTGTCGTCGAGCAGCACGACCGACTGCTTGCTGACGGTGTCGAAGCCCGCGACGGGCGCGTTCATGAAGACCATGTCCGAGGAGCCCACCGAGCGCATGTCCCACACCAGGCCGCGCAGCGCGCCGTCGGACAGCCGGTCGTCGACGCTGACCACCGAGGTGACCTGGTCCAGGGTGCGCTTGAGCTTGAGCGGATTGGTCACGGTGCCGCCGGAGAGCACCTTGGCCAGCACCGCCCGCAGGAAGTTCTGCTGCCGGTGGGTGCGGTCGAGGTCGCCGTTGGGCAGGCCGTAGCGCTCGCGTACGTAGTCCAGCGCGTCGTCGCCGTCCATGTGGTGCGGACCCGCGGACCATACGCCGCCGGGGCCGTTGCGGCGCTCGACGGTCTTGTCCACGGTGATGTCCACCCCGCCGACCGCGTCGGTGAGCTTCTTGAAGCCGCTCCAGTCGATCACCGCGAGGTGGTCGATCGCGACCCTGGTCAGCCGCTGCACGGTGTCGATCAGCAGCGGCGGGCCGCCCCAGGAGAAGGCCGCGTTCAGCTTGGCCTTGCCGTGCCCAGGGATGTTCACCCAGGAGTCGCGGGGCAGCGAGACGACATAGGCGTGCTTGTGGTCGGCCGGCAGGTGCACCAGCATCATCGTGTCGCTGCGCTGGGCGCCCGGCTTCCACTCCGGCGCCTCGGCGTCCTTGCCCGTGGTGGGCAGGTCGGAGCGGGCGTCCACGCCGACCAGCAGGAAGGTCTGGCTGCCGCTCTTGGACGGCGGCGGGACCGCGCCCGCCGGCAGGCCGGTGGGGAAGGCGTTGGGGATGCGCTGCACCCGGCCGGTGTAGTGCTCGTACGCCCAGTAGCCGGTGCCGGCGATCAGCAGGGCGCCGGTGCACAGCAGGACGAGCGCGCCGTACAGCACCCGGCGGGTGCGGCGGCGGATCCGGGCACGCCGGCGCTCGGGCGACTCCGGAGCGGTCGGCTCGGGCGCGCCGGGCGGTTCAGGGGTCCCGGGCGACTCGGGGGTCCCGGGCGACTCGGGGGTCCCGGGCGGTTCAGGTGTCCCGGGCGACTCGGGGGTCCCGGGCGACTCGGGTACGGCGCCCGATCCGGGTGCCTTCGCCGGTTGCGGCCGCTCCGGCGGCCCGGGGGTCCCGGGCGCTTCCGCGTCCGCGGGGCCGCCCCCGGTCCCGTCCGTCCGGTCGCCCGCGTGCCACAGCGGGCCTCCCCCGGCCCTGCCGCCTCTGCCGTCCTCGCCACCAGCCACGATCGCACCCCACCCCGGTAAGCCCGACCCCGCCGGATCGGTCACCGCATTGTGGACCGGCCGGCCCGCGTACACCCCCCTTTTGGTCCACCCCGTGCCGACTATGCTCTGGCCCATGCCTCTCAAGCTCACCGTCATCGGTACCGGCTACCTCGGCGCCACCCATGCCGCCGCCATGGCCGAACTCGGCTTCGACGTGCTCGCGCTCGACATCGAGCCGCGCAAGATCGAGATGCTGTCGCAGGGCCGGGTGCCGATGTTCGAGCCGGGACTTGAGGACCTGCTGGCCAAGCACGTGGCCGGGATCGAGGGGTCGACCGGGCGGCTGCGCTTCACCTTGTCGTGGGAGGAGCTGGCCGACTTCGGCGATGTGCACTTCGTGTGCGTCAACACCCCGCAGAAGCAGGGCGAGTACGCCTGCGACATGAGCTACGTGGACCGCGCCTTCACCCGGCTCGCACCGCTGCTGCGGCGGCCGGTCCTGGTGGTCGGCAAGTCCACCGTGCCGGTGGGCAGCGCGGCCCGGCTGGCGGCGCTGCTGGCCGAGCTGGCGCCGGCGGGCGCGGAGGCGGAGCTGGCCTGGAATCCGGAATTCCTGCGCGAGGGCTACGCGGTGCAGGACACGCTGCACCCGGACCGGATCGTGGTGGGCGTCACGAGCGAGCGCGCGGAATCGCTGCTGCGCGAGGTCTACGCCACGCCCGTCGCAGAAGGCACGCCTTTCGTCGTCGCCGACTATCCGACGGCCGAGCTGGTCAAGACCGCCGCGAACGCCTTCCTCGCCACCAAGATCTCCTTCGTCAACGCCATGGCCGAGGTCAGCGAGGCGGCCGGCGGCGACGTGGCCAAGCTCGCCGAGGCGATCGGCTACGACGACCGGATCGGCCACAAATACCTGCGGGCCGGCATCGGCTTCGGCGGCGGCTGTCTGCCCAAGGACATTCGCGCCTTCATGGCCAGGGCGGGCGAGCTGGGCGCCGACCAGGCGCTGACCTTCCTGCGCGAGGTCGACTCGATCAATATGCGGCGCCGCACCCATATGGTGGAAATGGCCCGCGAGGCCCTGGGCGGCGGCTTCCTCGGCCGCCGGATCGCGGTGCTCGGCGCCGCCTTCAAGCCCGACTCGGACGACGTACGGGACTCCCCCGCGCTCAATGTGGCGGGCCAGATCCAGTTGCAGGGCGGCCAGGTCACCGTCTACGACCCCAAGGGCATGGACAACGCCCGCTCGCTCTTCCCGACCCTCGGCTACGCCCCCACCGCGCTGGAGGCGGTCCGCGGCGCCGACATAGTGCTGCACCTGACCGAGTGGCGGGAATTCCGCGAGCTGGACCCGGCCGCGCTGGCCGATGTGGCGCGCGGCAGGTCGGTGCTCGACGGCCGCAATGCCCTGGACCCTGCCGTCTGGCGCAAGGCGGGCTGGACGTATCGCGCGATGGGCCGCCCGCAGGCGTAGCCGCGCACCCGCGGTCAGCCCGGCTCCGGCGCGTCCGCCCTGCTGTTCTTCCGGTAGGTCCGCATCTTCGCCCGGCTGCCGCAGATCGCCATCGTGCACCAGCGGCTGCGGCCCGCCGGGCTGCGGTCGTAGTAGACCCAGCGGCAGCTGTCGGCGGCGCACGCCTTGAGCCGCTGCCAGGTGCCGTCCGCGCTCGCCCGCGCGATGGCCGCGGCAGCCGCGGCGGTGACCCCGGCCGCGCCGGTGAGCCCGTCTGTGGGGCGCACGGCGGCGCGGCCCTCGGCGTCGAGGGTCAGCCGCAGCGGCGCCCGTGCCAGCAGCCGGTCCAGGGCGTCCACGGTGGCGGCGGGCACGTCGGTGCCCGCGTGGGCCGCGCAGACGTCCCGCAGGGCCTCCCGCAGCGTCAGCACGTCGGCGAGCGCGCCGGCGTCGAAGTGACGCCCCGACAGGCCCTGCCCGCGCGCCCAGGCGGCGGCCTCCGCCGCGGTCCGCAGTTCGTCGCGGTCGCTCTCCAGATCCACGGTGTTGACCAGATCCTGCACAAACTGCAGCGGTTCGGGCGCGGGATCGCGTACTCCGGGCTGCTCCACCCTTGCCACGTTACCGCTGCTCCCGCATCATGAAGTAACGGTTACCGCTACATGCCCCTATGCCGGTAACACCGTCCGACGAAAGGACCCGCCATGATCGGCCGGCTGAGCGCCGTCGTCCTCGACTGTCCCGACCCCGCCGCCCTCGCCGCCTTCTACGCCGAACTGGTCGGCGGCACCGTCGAGGCCGACGACGAGACCTGGGTGGACCTCAACCGCGAGGGAGGCCAGCAGCTGTCCTTCCAGCTCGCCCCCGCGTACCGGGCGCCCGCCTGGCCCGACCCCGAGCGCCCGCAGCAGTACCACCTGGACATCGCGGTGGAGCGCGCGGAAATGGACGACGCCGAGAAGAAGGTGCTCACGCTCGGCGCGACGCTGCTGGAGGGCGACCTCGACGGCAGCCGCAACTGGCGGGTCTACGCCGACCCGGTGGGACACCCGTTCTGCCTCTGCGCCTGCTGAGCGCGCGGCCGGCGCGGTCAGCCGGCCGGCTGCACCATGACCGACGGGCCGCGCACGGCCCGCAGCGCGGTCGCCGCCGACTCCGCGTCCCGCAGCACCCGCACCGCGTTGTGCCAGGTGAGCTTGGCGAGGTCGGCGTCCGACCAGCCGCGGCGCAGCAGTTCGGCGATCAGGTTCGGATAGCCGGCGACATCGTCCAGGCCCTCGGGCGTGAAGGCCGTGCCGTCGTAGTCGCCGCCGAGGCCGATGTGGTCGACGCCGGCCACCTCGCGCATGTGGTCGAGGTGGTCGGCGACCGTCGCCGCGGTGGCGACCGGGCGCGGGTGCTCCGCCTCGTACGCCCGCTGGACGGCCATCCCCTCGGGTGTGGTGTCCAGCGGGTGCCGGCCGTGCGCGCGCATGTTGTCGTCGGCCGCCGCGGTCCACTCGATGGCCGCGGGCAGGATGAACTTCGGCACGAACGTGGCCATGGCCACGCCGCCGTTGGCGGGCAGCTGGGCGAGCACGTCGTCGGGGATGTTGCGTACGTGGTCGCAGACCGCGCGGGCCGAGGAGTGCGAGAAGAGCACCGGCGCACCGGCCACCCGCAGGGCGGCGCGCATGGTGTCGGCGGAGACGTGCGAGAGGTCCACCAGCATGCCGAGCCGGTTCATCTCCCTGACGACCTCCTCGCCGAAGGCGGTCAGGCCGCCCGCGGCGGGCTCGTCCGTGGCGGAGTCCGCCCACGGGGTGTTGTCGTTGTGGGTGAGCGTCATGTAGCGCACACCGAGGTCGTAGAAGGTCCGCAGGACGGCCAGTGAGCCGTCGATGGAATGCCCACCCTCGGCGCCCATCAGCGAGGCGATACGGCCCCTGCCGCGGGCTTCCTCGATGTCGTCGGCGGTCAGGGCGAGCGCGAGGTCCTCGGGGTAGCGGGCGGTCATCCGGCGGACGACGTCGATCTGCTCCAGGGTCGCGGTGACCGCGTCCGCGCCGGCCAGCTCCACCGACACGTAGACCGACCAGAACTGCCCGCCGACGCCGCCGGCCCGCAGCCGCGGGATGTCGGTGTGCAGCCGGTCGCTCTGGTCGGCGGCGATGTCGAGCCGGTCGAGGTCGTAGGAGACCTGTTTGCGCAGCGCCCACGGCAGGTCGTTGTGCCCGTCGACGACGGGGTGGGCGGCGAGCAGGTCGCGGGCGCGGGCGAGAAGGTCCATGCAGGCCAGCCTATGCGGCGGCGTCCATGGCAGAGGCGTCACCAGGCGAAGGCGACCACCTGGCGGCGGCCGCCCCGCCCGACCAGGCCGGCGCCTCGCGACGGCGGACCACTCCGCGACACCGGCGCCAGGCCGCGGAGGACTACTTCGCGAAGCCGAAGCCCGCCGCTCCCGTGACCTTCGCGCGCAGGCGGCGGCCCTTCTCGGTGGCCTGCTCGTTGAGCGACACCTGGAAGTCGCGCATCCGGGCCTGCAGCTCCTGGTCGTGCGCGGCCAGGATGCGCACCGCCAGCAGCCCGGCATTGCGCGCGCCGGCCACCGAGACCGTGGCGACGGGCACGCCGGCCGGCATCTGCACGATGGACAGCAGCGAGTCCATGCCGTCGAGGTACTTCAGCGGCACCGGCACCCCGATGACCGGCAGCGGGGTGACCGAGGCGAGCATCCCCGGCAGGTGGGCGGCGCCGCCCGCGCCCGCGATCAGCGCCTTGAGCCCGCGGCCTGCGGCCTGCTCGCCGTACGCGATCATCTCGTGCGGCATGCGGTGCGCGGAGACGACGTCGACCTCGAAGGTGACGTCGAATTCCTGCAGCGCGCCGGCCGCGGCCTCCATCACCGGCCAGTCGGAGTCGGAGCCCATGACGATGCCGACCGCGGGTGCGGTGGTGTCCTGCGCTTCACTCATCGATCGTCCCTCGCAGATAGTCGGCCGCGTGACGGGCGCGCTCGCGCACGTCGGGCAGGTCGTCGCCGTAGGTGGTGACATGGCCGACCTTGCGGCCGGGCTTCACGTCCTTGCCGTACATGTGGATCTTCAGCCCGGGGTCGCGGGCCATGCAGTGCAGATAGGCGGCGTACATGTCGGGGTAGTCGCCGCCGAGGACGTTGGCCATCACCGTCCAGCGGGCGCGCGGGCGCGGGTCGCCGAGCGGCAGGTCGAGCACGGCCCGCAGGTGGTTGGCGAACTGCGAGGTGACGGCGCCGTCGATGGTCCAGTGGCCGCTGTTGTGCGGGCGCATGGCCAGTTCGTTGACCAGGATGCGGCCGTCCGCGGTCTCGAACAGCTCGACGGCGAGGTGGCCGATCACGCCCAGCTCGCGGGCCACGGTCAGCGCGAGGCGCTGCGCCTGCGCGGAGAGCTCGTCGGGCAGCCCTGGCGCGGGCGCGACCACCGTGTCGCACACCCCGTCGACCTGCACGGACTCCACCACCGGATACGCCACCGCCTGGCCGTGCGGCGAGCGCACGACGTTCGCGGCCAGCTCGCGCACGAAGTCGACCTTCTCCTCGGCGAGCACCGGCACACCGGCCCGGAAGGCGTCGGCCGCGTCCTGCTCGGCGCGGACGAACCACACGCCCTTGCCGTCGTAGCCGCCGCGCACGGTCTTGAGGACCACCGGGTATCCCGAGGTCTCGCCGGCGAAGCGTGTGACGTCCGCCGGGTCGGCGACGATCCGGTTGCGCGGGCAGGGCACACCGATCTCGGCGAGCCTGGTGCGCATGACGCCCTTGTCCTGCGCGTGCACCAGGGCGTCGGGGCCGGGGCGTACCACGATGCCGTCCGCCTCCAGGGCGCGCAGGTGCTCGGTCGGCACGTGCTCGTGGTCGAAGGTGATCACGTCGCAGCCCTGCGCGAAGGCCCGCAGGGTGTCGAGGTCGCGGTAGTCGCCGACGGTGACGTCCGCGACGACTTGCGCGGCCGAGTCCTGGGCCGTGTCGCTGAGAATCCTGAACCTGATGCCGAGCGGGATGCCCGCCTCGTGGGTCATACGGGCGAGCTGGCCGCCGCCTACCATGCCGACTACGGGGAATGTCACGTTTTTTCCTGCCGGTGGTGCACGGGGGCCGGTCCCCCGGTGATGGCATTACCAGGGTATCGGCCTTGCGGCCGACCGAACGCCGGACGGCCCTACGGCGTCTTCCAGGGGGCGGTTAGCATGAGGGAACCCCGAACCGTCCCCGGCAGCCCGCTTCACCGACCCACCCACCCGACAGACAGGGCCCGAGCGATCACCATGACCGGATTCCACGCCCTGCGCGTCAAGCTGAGTCTGATGTACCGCGAGATCGCGAAATTCGGCGCGGTGGGCGGCGCCGGCGTCCTGGTCAACATCGGGGTGTTCAACCTGGTCCGGCACAACACCGGGCTGCAGACCGTGCGCGCCAGCGTCCTGGCGACGCTGGTGTCGATCGCGTTCAACTACGTCGGATTCCGCTACTTCACCTACCGGGACCGGGACCGGGCGGGCCGCACCAAGGAGCTGGGGCTCTTCCTGTTCTTCAGCTGCATCGGCATGGTGATCGAGAACGGCGTGCTGTTCGTGGCGACGTACGGCTTCCACTGGGACAGCCAGCTGCAGAGCAACGTGTTCAAATTCCTCGGTATCGGTGTCGCGACGCTCTTCCGCTTCTGGTCGTACCGCACCTGGGTATTCCGGCGGCTCCCCGCGCGGGACGCGGTGGAGCAGGCCGAGTCGTTCCTGACGGCGGGCGGGACCGCGGACGGCGCCGCCGATCAGGCGGCGGGCGGGGTCCGTCGGAAGCCGAAGAAGGCCGACGCCAACGGCGTCAACCTCAACGGCTGACGCTCGTCCCGCGGTCTGGCCGCGCCCTGCCGCCGGATTGACGTGTGCCGCCGCCTGATCAGCTCACGATGTCCTCGCGCGGCGACGGCGGCTGCATCTCCCGGGCCAGGAAGAGCGCGAAGACCGGCGGGTGCTGCTGGAGCAGTTCGAGCCGTCCGCCGTCCGCCTCGGCGAGATCGCGGGCGAGCGCGAGGCCGAGCCCGGTGGAATTGCGGCCGCTGACCGTGCGCTCGAAGACCCGCGCCCCCAGGTCGGACGGCACCCCCCGGCCCTCGTCGGTGACCTCGACCACCGCCTGGTTCCCGGTCACCCGGGTCCGCAGCCCGACCGTGCCCGAGCCGTGCATCAGCGAGTTCTCGATCAGGGTGGCCAGCACCTGCGCGACCGCGCCCGGCGTACCGACCGCCCGCAGTGCGGGGGTGCCGGAGCGGACGATGGACCTGCCCTCGTTCTGATACGCCGGGCGCCATTCCTCGACCTGCTGCTTGATCACCTCGTCGAGGTCGAAGTAGACCGCGGAGCCGGTCCGTGGGTCGCGCGCGTTGGTCAGCAGCCGCTGCACCACGTCGGTCAGCCGCTCCACCTGGCCGAGCGCGATCGTCGCCTCCTCCTTGACCGTCTCCTGGTCGTCGGTGGCCACGATCTCCTCCAGCCGCATCGACAGCGCGGTCAGCGGGGTGCGCAGCTGGTGCGAGGCGTCGGAGGCGAGCCTGCGCTCGGCGGTGAGCATCCGCCCGATGCGCTCGGCGCTGGAGTCCAGGACATCGGCGATCCGGTCCAGTTCGGGGACGCCGTAGCGGCGGTGCCGGGGCCGCGGGTCGCCGGAGCCGAGGCGTTCGGCGGTCGCGGCGAGGTCGCTGAGCGGGCTGGCCAGCCGCTTGGCCTGGCGTACGGCGAGGCCGACCGCGGCCAGGACGGCGAGCAGCGCGACGGCCAGGATCACCAGCAGATTGCGGCCGATCTCCTCGCTGACCGTGGAGCGCGGCTGCTCCACGGTGACGGACTCGCCGTGGTCGCCGCGCTGGGTGGAGGTGATGGCCTTGCCCCTGGGGCGGTTCCCGAGGGTCACCAGGGGGCGGTCCGGCACCCGCACCACCGCGTAGCGGTCGGCGGCGATCTGCCGGTCCAGGCCCTTGGCGTCGACGCTCTCCCCCGCCAGGATGCGGTTCTCCACGATCCCGACCAGCCGTACGGCCTCGGACTCGACGCCGTCGCGCGCGCTGCTCTCGATGGTCCTGGTCTCCACGATGATCAGGGACAGCCCGAAGACGGCGATGACGACGAGCACCACGGCCAGCGTGGAGGAGATCAGACGACGGCGCACGGCGGCGGCGGGTCAGTTCTTCTCGAACCGGAAACCGACCCCGCGAACCGTGGAGATGTACCGCGGATTGGCCGCGTCGTCGCCGAGCTTCTTGCGCAGCCAGGAGATGTGCATGTCCAGCGTCTTGGTGGACGACCACCAGGTGGTGTCCCACACCTCGCGCATCAGCTGCTCGCGGGTGACGACCCGGCCCGCGTCCCGTACCAGCACCCGGAGCAGGTCGAACTCCTTTGCGGTGAGCTGGAGTTCGTCGTCGCCCATCCAGGCGCGGTGCGACTCGACGTCGATCCGCACCCCGTGGGTGGACGGCTGCGCGGGCTCGGTGGTGCCGCGCCGCAGCAGGGCGCGCACCCTGGCCAGCAGTTCGGCCAGCCGGAAGGGCTTGGTCACGTAGTCGTCCGCCCCGGCGTCCAGGCCGACGACCGTGTCGACCTCGTCGGCGCGGGCGGTCAGCACCAGCACAGGGAAGGTGTGGCCCTCGGTGCGGATCCGCCGACATACGTCGAGGCCGTCCATCCCGGGCAGGCCCAGGTCGAGCACCACCAGGTCGACGGCACCGAGCAACGCCGTCTCCAGCGCGGTGGGTCCGTCCTCGCGCACCTCGACCTCGTAGCCCTCGCGGCGCAGTGCGCGCGCGAGCGGTTCCGAGATGGATGCGTCGTCCTCGGCCAGAAGTACGCGGGTCATGGGCTTGATGGTAGACCGCACCCCCCGGGTGCGAGGTGGTGGTACGCCGCAGTCCCTTCACGCCCCCTGCGGCGCCCGCGCGCCGCCCGGTGCCGGGCGGCGGCCGTCAGGACAGCGGCCACGGGCGCGCCGTGGCGCCGAGCCTGTTCCAGGCGTTGATCACGGTGATCGCCCAGATGAGTTCGGCCAGCTCCTTTTCGCTGAACTGCGCGGCCGCCCGGGCGAAAACATCGTCGCCGACCTGCCCGTCGGTGAGCCGGGTGGCGGCCTCGGTCAGTTCCAGCGCCGCCCGCTCGCGGGCGGTGAAGAACGGGGTCTCGCGCCACACCGGCAGCGCATAGAGGCGGCGTTCGCTCTCGCCGCCCTCGCGTGCGTCCCGCGCGTGAGTGTCGACGCAATAGGCACAGCCGTTCAGCTGCGAGGCGCGGGCGCGGACCAGTTCGAGCAGCGGCGCTTCGAGGCCGACGTCGCGGGCCGCGGCGTCCAGCGCGTTCATGGCGCGGTTGGCGTGCGGGACGAGGGTGTCCACGGCGAGGCGGACGGCGGGGACGACAACGGGCTGGGCGGTGGCGCTCGCGGCGCCGGGGGTGTCGGTGGTCTCGGTGCTCATGACAGCGAATCTACGGCCGGAGTGGAGCGCGGATAAGGTCCACTTCCATGGACGATCCATGGCCCACTTCCGCCGCCGGAGAGCGCAGGGAATCCGGCGTGGACCTGCATCTCGACCTGCCGTCCGGCACTCCGCACGGGCGCCGCGCGGGCCTTGAGCGGGCGCTGCGCGAGGCCGTGCGCGGCGGGCGGCTCGCCCCGGGCAGCCGGCTGCCGTCCAGCCGCAGGCTGGCCGCGGAGACCGGGCTGTCCCGCGGCACGGTCAAGGCCGCCTACGACCAGCTCACCGCCGAGGGCTACCTGACCGCCCGTCAGGGCTCGGGCACCGTGGTCGCGGACCGCCCGCGGGGGCCGTCGGCGCCCGCGCCCGGCCGTTCCTCCGCCGCCCGGCCGCCGCTGCACGACCTGCGCCCGGGCAGCCCCGATGTGGCGTCCTTCCCCACCTCCGCCTGGCTGCGCGCCACCCGCCGCGCGCTGGCCGCCGTCCCGTCCGCGGCCTACGACTACGGCGACCCGCGCGGCAGGCCGGAGCTGAGGGCGGCGCTGGCCGAATACCTGGGCAGGACCCGGGGGGTGGTCGCGGAGCCGGACCGGATCGTGGTCGTCTCGGGATACGTGCAGGGCCTGGCGCTGCTGACGGGGGTGCTGGGCGGTGCGCCGGGACGTACGGGCGCCGGTCCTGTGGTCGGCATGGAGGACCCGGGGCTGCCCTTCCACCGCGAGGTGGTCCGGCGGGCCGGCGGCCGGGTGGTGCCGGTGCCGGTCGACGAGCGGGGCGCGGGCGCGGACCTGCCGCGGATGGACGCGGTGGTGGTCACCCCCGCCCACCAGTACCCGACCGGCGTCACCCTGCACCCGGCCCGCCGCCACGCGCTCACCGCCTGGGCGCGGGAAGCCGGCGGCGTCGTGGTCGAGGACGACTACGACGGTGAATTCCGCTACGACAGGCAGCCGGTGGGCGCGTTGCAGGGCACCGCGCCCGACCAGGTGGTCTACGTCGGCACCGCGTCGAAGACGCTGGGGCCCGCGCTGCGGCTCGGCTGGATGGTGCTGCCGCCGCAACTGGTGCGGCCGGTTACCGAGGCCAAGCTCTACAGCGACTACCACACCGGGGCCATCGGCCAGTTGACGCTGGCCGAGCTGATCGCCGACCACGCCTACGACCGGCACGTGCGGGCCGCCCGGCTGCGCTACCGGCGCCGCCGGGACCTGCTGGTGGCCCGGCTGACCGGCGCCGCGGGGCGCCCGGGCGTCGGGGTGCGGGGCGTCGCGGCCGGGCTGCACGCGCTGGTGAGCCTGCCGCAGGACGGCCTGGACGAGGCGGAGGCGCTGCGCAGGGCCGCGGCCGAGGGTCTCGCCGTCGGCACCCTGGGCGAGCACTGGCACACCGCGGAGGGCACGGCCCGGCCGGCTCCCGGCCGCCCGCAGGGCCTGATCGTCGGCTACGGCACCCCGGGCGAGGGCGGCTATCCCGCGGCGCTCGCGGCGCTGACGCGGGTGCTGCGGGCATGAGGACGGCGCCGGCAGGGCGTACGAGTGGGCGGACTCACGCGGGAGGTCGGGCGCGGTATCCGCCCCCGTACGGGCGGACGTACCCGCGCAGGCGCGGCATCTGCCCGTACCGGCAGGCGTACGCGGACGGAGCGACGGACACGTGCGGCGCCCGCCTCGTACCGCGGACGTACACAGAGAGTCCGGCGCCGTACCGGCGGACGCCCCCAGGCCGCGGACTCAGCACGGGTCCGAGGGCGTACCGCGGGTCAGGACGGGGCCGCGAGTTCGGCCCAGACGGTCTTTCCCGGCTGATCGGTTCTGCGGACGACGCCCCAGTCCAGACACAGCCGCTGGACTATGAACATGCCGTGGCCGCCAGGGCGGCCGGCCCGGTGCGGGGTGCGCGGGGCGGGCTCGCCGGCGCCGCCGTCGACCACTTCGAGGCGCAGCGACTTGCCGTCGCGGCGCAGCAGCAGTTCCTCGGGGCCTCCGGCGTGCAGGCAGGCGTTGGTGACCAGCTCGGACACCACCAGCAGGACGTCCTCGGCGGCGGCCCTGCGGTCGGCGGACGCGGCCGGCAGCCAACCCCAGTCCCGCAGCGCCTGACGGGTGAAGTCCCGGGCGCGGGGCACTATGCCGCTTTCGCCGCTGAGCTGGAGCCGCCGTACGGTCTCCGGCTCGCGCGCTTCCGTCTCGCCCTGCTGGGCGCCGTCGCCCGCGTCGGGGCCACGGTCATCCGCGGCGAAGGGCCGGGTGGTGCTCATCTAGGCCTCACCTCACGGATGTACGACTGGGTCCGACCTTCTTCTGCCCGATGGATCTCCCGGAACACGTCCGGAAGACCACGAAACCTCGGGTGCCGTACGGCACCCTGCCCGTGTCCCGCCCCCGCTCGCATCCCGTTACTCCTGGAGTGCCTGGTCAAGTGTGTCGTGCAGGGTGAAGACCGCCTCGGCGCCGGTGATCTCCAGCACCCGGGCGACAGTCGGCTGCATGGCGGCCAGGTGCACGCCGCCGCCGTTCGCCTCGGCCCGCAGCCGCGCGCTCAGCAGGACGTTGAGTCCCGTCGAGTCGCAGAACTCCAGCTGCGAGCAGTCGACCACCAGCCGGCTCGCACCGGCGTCCACGGCGGCGCCGAGCGGTTCGCTCAGCAGATCCGCGGTGTGATGATCAAGCTCACCCGCCGGAGTGAAGACCGCGGTGTGGCCATTGTGCGCGACCTCGACATGAAGCCGGCCGAGGCCGGCGGTGTCGACCGCTTCGCGGTCCATTTTCGCTCCTTCGCCCTTCGTGATGACGCGTCCCAGACCCTACGCGGTTCGCAAGTGAGACGGTAGTCGTCACTCTGACGTAGCCGCACGGGACCCGGGCGAATTCACGCAAAATGACCCACCGCATGCGGTGCGTGAGCGACGGGACGGACAAATCGCCCACGACTCCCCCACAACTTGCGAAGCCCCAGGCAACAGGCGTAGGGGTGGAGATACGGCATTGGCGCGCAGCCGGCGCCGCAGGAAAGGGAGGACCATATGGCACCCCGGCTCGGCCTGGATCACGAGAACCATGTGCTGGAGCAGTTCGAGGGGCTTGAGGGGCTCCCGGAGATTCCCCCGTACGACGAGATCGGACCGGTCGACGCGCGCGCCCTGTCCAAGACCCTCTTCGCCCGCCTGCACGGGCTGGAGGAGGGCACCGAGGAGCACGCGTACGTCCGCAACACCCTGGTCGAGCTGAATCTCGCGCTGGTGAAATTCGCCGCCTCCCGGTTCCGCACCCGCAGCGAGCCGATGGAGGACATCATCCAGGTCGGCACGATCGGCCTGATCAAGGCGATCGACCGGTTCGAGCTGAGCCGGGGGGTCGAATTCCCGACCTTCGCGATGCCGACGATCGTCGGTGAGATCAAGCGCTTCTTCCGCGACACCAGCTGGTCGGTACGGGTCCCGCGGCGGCTCCAGGAGCTGCGCCTGGACCTGGCGAAGGCCGGCGACGAACTGGCCCAGCAACTGGACCGCACGCCGACCGTGCGCGAGCTGGCCGCCCGGCTGGACCTGCCGGAGGACGAGGTCATCGAGGGCATGGCGGCGAGCAACGCCTACACGGCCAGCTCGCTGGACGCCCAGCCCGCCGAGGACGACCCGGAGGGCGCGCTCGCCGACCGGATCGGCTACGAGGCGCCCGAGATCGAGGGCGTCGAATACATCGAGTCGCTCAAACCGCTGATCGCCGGGCTGCCGCAGCGCGACCGGGCCATCCTGTCGCTGCGCTTCGTCGGCAACCTGACGCAGGCCGAGATCGGCGACGAGCTGGGCATCTCGCAGATGCACGTGTCGCGGCTGCTCACCCGGACGCTGTCACGGCTGCGCCGCGGGCTGCTCGTCGAGGAGTAGGCCGCTGCCGGTGCCGCGTCCGCGCAGCACACCGTCCTTCCACACCGCCGCCGCCAGGGGCACTCCAGGGCGGTAGGCGAGGTGGACGTGGCTGGGCGCGTCGAGCAGCAGCAGATCGGCGCGTGCGCCCGGCGCGATCCGGCCGATGTCAGTGCGCCGCAGAGCGCGCGCGCCGCCATAGGTGGCGGCGCGCACCGCCTCGTCCGGGGTCATGCCCATGTCGCGCACCGCCACCGCGATGCAGAACGGCATGGACGTGGTGAAGGACGAGCCGGGGTTGCAGTCGGTGGACAGTGCCACGGTGGCTCCGGCGTCGAGCAGTCGGCGGGCGTCGGGGTAGCGGGCACGGGTGGAGAATTCCGCGCCGGGCAGCAGCGTGGCCACGGTGGTGCCTGCGGCGTCGGCGAGCGCGGCGACGTCGGCATCGGTCAGGTGGGTGCAGTGGTCGGCCGAGGCGGCGCCCAGTTCGACGGCGAGCTGCACACCGGGGCCGTGGCCCAGCTGGTTGGCGTGCACCCGCGCGGTCAGGCCGCGGGACATTCCCGCGGTGAGGACGGCACGGGCCTGGTCGCCGTCGAAGGCGCCGCGCTCGCAGAAGACATCGACCCAGCGGGCGTGCGGGGCGCACGCGTCCAGCATCTCGCCGGTGACCAGGGCGACGTATCCGGCCGGGTCGTCGGCGAATTCGGGGGCGACGACATGCGCGCCGAGATAGGTGACCTCGTCGGTGTGCCGGGCGGCGATCTCCAGGGCGCGGGCCTCGTCGCGGGTGGTGAGGCCGTAACCGGACTTGGTCTCCTGGGTGGTGGTGCCCTGCCCGAGCGCCTCGGCCAGGAGACGGGTGAGGGTGGCGGTGATGTCCGCGTCGGCGGCGGCGCGCGTGGCGGCGACCGTGGTGCGGATGCCGCCCGCGGTGTAGGGCCGGCCGGACATCCGGGCGGCGAATTCGGCGCCGCGGTCGCCGGCGAAGAGCAGGTGCGCGTGGGAGTCCACGAAACCGGGCAGCAGCGCCCGCCCGCCGGCGTCGAGCCGGTTGTCGGTGGCGGGTGCTTTGCTGGAAGCACCGACCCAGGCGATGCGGTCGCCGTCGACGACGACGGCCGCGGGGCCGGGGATCAGCCCGAGGGGGTCGCTGCCGCCGGTCGTGGAACGGGAGGGATCGTTGGTGACCACAGCGCCGATGTTGGTGATGACCGTGCTGGTCGCCGTGCCGGTCGTCGTCATCTCCTGTGCTTTCACCGGCCGGTGCCGCGGGGCGGGGTCCGGGTCGGGTTACGGGTCGGGGTCCGGGTCGGGGTCCGGGTGTCGGGTGCGGGTCAGTCGCGGATGGCGCCGATCGCGGCGGCGAGCGCGGCCGGTACGTCCTGGACGAGCTGGTGCTGCCCGTCGCGGACGATCTGCCGTCCGCCCACCACGGTGTGCCGTACGTCGGCCGCCGTCGCGGCGAATACCGCGGTCTCGCCGGCCAGCCGGGGCGGCGGCCCCGCGGTGCGCACCGAGTCCAGCGCGACGGTGGTGAAGTCGGCGAGCGCGCCCGCCTCCAGGCGTCCCGCGTCGGGCCAGCCGAGGCTGGCGTGGCCGTCCTCGGTGGCCGCGCGCAGCAGTTGGGCCGCGGTCCAGTGGCCGCGGGTCCTGGCCCGGAGCCGCTCGTTCAGCTCCACCGCCCGCGCCTCCTCGAACATGTCGATGACCGCGTGGCTGTCGCTGCCCAGGCTCATCGGGCAGCCGGCGCGCCGCAGTTGCGGTGCCGGGCCGATGCCGTCGGCCAGGTCCCGCTCGGTGGTGGGGCACATGCACACGGTGCTGCCCGCGCCGCCGAGCAGCGCGATGTCGCCCGCGGTGAGGTGGGTGGCGTGCACGGCGGTCGTATTGCGCCGCCAGAAGCCGGAGTCGGCCAGCAGCCGGGTCGGGCTGCGGCCGTGCAGCGCGAGGCAGGCGTCGTTCTCGGCGGTCTGCTCCGACAGGTGGATGTGGGTGGGCACTTCGGCGGTGCGCTCGGCGAGGAGCCGGTAGCCGTCGCGGTCGGAGAAGGCCCGCACCGAGTGGACGGCGGCGCCGATCTTCGCGTGCCCTTCGCCCTTGAGCTGCGACCACCGGTCGTACCAGCGGTCGGCGGTGCCGTCGCCGAAGCGCAGCTGCGGCCCCTCCAGCGGGCGGTAGGAGGTGCGGGTGAAACCGCCGTGCAGATAGGCGGTGTCCAGCAGGGTGATCCGGATGCCCGCCTCGCCCGCGGCGGCGATCAGCGCCTCGCCCATGGCGTTGGGGTTGTCGTAGGGCGTGCCGTCGCCCTGGTGGTGCAGATAGTGGAATTCGCCGACGCAGGTGATGCCGGCCAGCGCCATCTCGGCGTAGACGGCACGGGCGAGGGTGAAGTAGCTGTCCGGGTCGAGCACCCGTGCGACGTCGTACATGACGTCGCGCCAGCTCCAGAAGGACGTCGGCGCCGACAGCGCGGCGCCGGCCCGTTCGCCGCCGCCCTGCGCCGCCCCCGCGCCGATCTGCGCGCTGCCGCGCAGCGCCCGGTGGAAGGCGTGGCTGTGGGCGTTGGCCAGGCCCGGCAGGGTCAGGCCGCGCAGCACGGCCGCGCCGGCGGGCGGGCGTTCGACCCCGGTGCGGACCTCGGCGATCCGGTCGTCGGCCACGGTCAGGGCGATGCCCGGTTCGGCGTGTGTGCCGAGCCAGGCGTGTTCCAGCCAGTACGTCACCTGCACGCGAGACCTTCCAATACGTCGGCGAGCGCGGACACTCCGGCGGCACAGTCGTCCTCGGCCGCGCTTTCTGCCGGGGAGTGCGAGACGCCGGTGGGGTTGCGTACGAACAGCATGGCGGTCGGGACGGCCGAGGAGAGGATTCCGGCGTCGTGTCCCGCGCCTGTCGGCAGAACGGGTACCCGCGCACCCGCTCCGAGCAGGGCAGCAAGGCGATCACGCAGCTCATGGGCGAACTCCACCACCGGGGTGAACGACTCGCGCACGACGCTCACCTCGACGCCGTCCCGGGCGCCGCGCTCCCTGGCCGCCTGCTCGATCGCGGCCACGACCTCGGCGAGGGTGTCCTCGTCCGCGGCCCGCGAATCCAGCCAGCCACGGACCAGCGAGGCGATGGCGTTGACGCCGTTGGGCTCCACCGCGACCTTGCCGAAGGTGGCGAGCGCGCCGGCCAGCCGGGCCTTCTTCCTGGCAGCCAGCACCGTGTTGGCGTACGTCAGCATCGGGTCGTGGCGGTCGTCGAGCCGGGTGGTGCCCGCGTGGTTGGCCTCGCCGCGGAAGTCGAAGCGCCAGCGGCCGTGCGGCCAGATCGCCGAGGCGACGCCCACCGGCCGGTCCTGGAGGTCCAGGGCGCGGCCCTGCTCGACGTGCAGCTCCACGAAGGCGCCGACGCGGGCCAGCCGTTCCTCGTCGGGGCCGATCGCGGCCGGGTCCTGCCCGGCCTTCTCCATGGCCTGCGCGAGGCTCACCCCGTCGGCGTCGGTCAGCTCCCTGGCGTCCTGGGGGGCCAGCCGGCCGGCGGTCAGCCGGGACCCGACACAGGCCAGGCCGAAGCGGGCGCCCTCCTCGTCCACAAAGTTGACGACCGCGAGCGGCCTGCGCGGCCGGGCGCCGCGGTTGCGGATCTCGTCGAGGGCGGCGAAGGAGGAGACGACGCCGAGCGGCCCGTCGAAGGCGCCGCCGTCGGGGACGGAGTCCAGATGGGAGCCGGTGACCACCGCGTCGCCCGCCGCGGGATCGCCGAGCCAGGCCCACTGGTTGCCGTTGCGGTCGGTCTCGTACGCCAGCCCGCGGGCCGCGGCCTGCTCGCGGAACCACTCCCGGCAGTCCGCGTCGGCCGGCGTCCACGCGTAGCGGCGGTAACCGCCGGACCCGGCGTGCCGGCCGATCGCGGCCAGCTCCCGCCACATCGTGTGGAAGCCGGCGCCCGCGGCGCCGGGCGTCACGAGGATTCCCGCATCGGGACCCGGACATCACGCTCGGCCGCGACCTCGCCGGCCCGGTCGTAGCCCGCGTCGACATGGCGGACGACGCCCATGCCCGGGTCGTTGGTGAGCACCCGGCGGATCTTCTCCGTCGCGAGCGGGGTGCCGTCGGCGACGGTGACCTGGCCCGCGTGGATGCTGCGGCCGATGCCGACGCCGCCGCCGTGGTGGATCGACACCCAGGACGCGCCGGAGGCGACGTTGACCATGGCATTGAGCAGCGGCCAGTCGGCGATGGCGTCGGAGCCGTCGAGCATGGCCTCGGTCTCGCGGTAGGGGGAGGCGACGGAGCCGCAGTCGAGGTGGTCGCGGCCGATCACGATCGGGGCCTTGAGGGTGCCGTCGGCGACCATCTCGTTGAAGCGCTCGCCCGCCCGGTCGCGTTCGCCGTAGCCGAGCCAGCAGATGCGGGCCGGCAGGCCCTGGAAGTGGACGCGTTCACCGGCCAGCTTGATCCAGCGGGCCAGCGACTCGTTCTCCGGGAAGAGGTCGAGGATGGCGCGGTCGGTGCGGTGGATGTCGCCTGGGTCGCCGGACAGCGCCGCCCAGCGGAAGGGGCCCCTGCCCTCGCAGAACAGCGGGCGGATGTAGGCGGGGACGAAGCCGGGGAAGGCGAAGGCCCGCTCGTAGCCCGCGAGTTGCGCCTCGCCGCGGATGGAGTTGCCGTAGTCGAAGACCTCGGCGCCCGCGTCCTGGAAGCCGACCATCGCCTCGACGTGCCGGGCCATCGACTCGCGGGCGCGCTGGGTGAATTCGGCGGGCTTGGCGGCGGCGTAGTCGGCCATGTCGGCGAGGTCGACGCCCAGCGGGAGGTACGCCAGCGGGTCGTGGGCCGACGTCTGGTCGGTGACGATGTCGATGGGCGCCTGGAGGGCCAGCAGTTGCGGCACCAGCTCCGCCGCATTGCCGAGGATTCCGATGGACAGCGGCCGGCGCGCGTCGCGGGCCTCGGTGGCAAGGCGCAGCGCGTGGTCGAGGGAGTCGGCGCGCACATCGAGGTAGCGGTGCTCGATCCTGCGGTCGATGGCGCGCGGGTCGGCGTCGACGCACATGGCCACGCCGCCGTTCATGGTGACGGCGAGCGGCTGGGCGCCGCCCATGCCGCCGAGTCCCGCGGTGAGGGTGATCGTCCCGGCGAGCGAGCCGCCGAACCGCTTGGCGGCGACCGCGGCGAAGGTCTCGTAGGTGCCCTGGAGGATGCCCTGGGTGCCGATGTAGATCCACGAACCCGCGGTCATCTGGCCGTACATCGTCAGGCCGAGTGCTTCGAGGCGGCGGAACTCCTCCCAGGTGGCCCAGTCGCCGACCAGGTTGGAGTTGGCGATCAGGACGCGGGGCGCCCACTCGTGGGTCTGCATGACGCCGACCGGGCGGCCGGACTGGACCAGCATCGTCTCGTCCTGCTTCAGGCCGCGCAGGGTGCGGACCATCGCGTCGAAGCTGTTCCAGTCGCGGGCGGCCTTGCCGGTGCCGCCGTAGACGACGAGCTTGTCGGGGTGCTCGGCCACCTCGGGGTCGAGGTTGTTCTGCAGCATGCGCAGGGCGGCTTCCTGCTGCCAGCCCAGAGCGCTCAGTTCCGTACCGCGCGGCGCGCGTACCGGCCTCGGTCCCGTCATCGGTGCGGCCTCCTCGTCATGGCAGTGAATATTCACATCCTGGCCAGCTGAATAGCCCTAGTCAACAAGCTCGCACCCGGGGCCGACGCGGTGGCGTCGCGCCCCGCCGGGATGGTGGGATGGCGTCCATGACGGACGAGGCGGCGGTACGCCGGGACGACGCGCTGCGGTCAGCGGTGGAAAACGGCCTGGTGAGCGAGGCGGAACCAGTCGTCGGACTGCTGGACACCGCCGGCATCCGGCAGGCGGCGACCTCCCTGCACGCGGCCTTCGCCACCCCCGGGGTGGCCGTCGAGCACACCTTCGCCGTGAAGGCCGCGTCCCTGGTGCCGGTCCTGGCGCTGCTCGGGCAGTACGGGCTCGGCGCCGAAGTGGCCAGCCCCGGCGAACTCGCCCTGGCCCGCGCCGCCGGCATCCCGCCGCGGCGCACCGTGCTCGACTCCCCCGCCAAGACCACCGCGGAACTGCGCGAGGCGCTGGCCCTCGGTATCGCCGTCAACGCCGACAATCCGCAGGAGATCGCCAGGATCGACGCCCTGCTGGCCGCCGCGCCCTCCGCCTCCCCCATCGGGCTGCGGGTCAACCCGCAGGTCGGCGGCGGCAGCATCGACGCGATGAGCACCGCGACGGCCACCTCCAAATTCGGCGTGGCCCTGCGCGACCCGGGCGCCGAGGACTGGGTGCTGCGCACGTACACCGAACGCCCCTGGCTGAACCGCCTCCACACCCACACCGGCTCCCAGGGGGTGCCGCTGCCGCTGATGGCCGCCGGCGTCAGGGCCGCCTACGACCTGGCGGAACGGATCAACGCCGCCGCCGGCCGCCGGCAGGTCACCGTCCTGGACATCGGCGGCGGCCTGCCCGTCAACTTCGGCTCCGACGAGATCACGCCGACCTTCGGCGACTACGCCGACCTGCTGCGTACCGAGGTCCCCGGCCTCTTCGACGGGCGCTACGGCATCGTCACCGAATTCGGCCGCGCGCTGCTGGCCAAGCACGGCACCGTCCTGGCCCGGGTCGAGTACGCCAAGTCCGCCGGCGGCCGGGCCATAGCGGTCACCCACGCCGGCGCGCAGGTCGCCACCCGTACCGTCTTCGCGCCGGACTCCTGGCCGCTGCGGGTGCTCGCCCTCGACCCCGCGGGCCGCCGCAAGACCGGCGAGCCGGTAATCCAGGACGTGGCAGGACCCTGCTGCTTCGCCGGGGACCTGGTCGCCCGCGGCCGCGCCCTGCCCCGGCTGGACGCGGGCGACCATGTCGCGCTGCTGGACACCGGCGCCTACTACTTCTCGACGCACTTCGCCTACAACTCGCTGCCCCGGCCCGCCGTCTGGGCCTACACCGCCGGACCGGGCGCCGCGCCCGCCTTCTCGCCGGTCCGCCCGGCCCAGACCCTCGCCGACCTGCTCACCGAGAGCGGCGCGGACGTCCCCCCGCTCCAGCCGTAGCGCCGCCCGGGCAGCGGCTCAGCCCCGTCGGCGACGGGCGCCGCCGGGTGCGGCGTCCCCCGCGGCCGTGCCGGTGAGCTGGTAGGCGGCGGGGTCGCCGTCGGGGCGGACCCACAGCAGCGCGTCCCTGCCCCGTTCGATCCGCGCGAGCCGCAGCGACCTCGCGAACAGCCCGGCACCGAGGCCGCCGAGGAGCATCCCGCCCGCGCAGGGCAGGACGGCGGAGGAGGCCGCCGCCACGGCGAAGGCCGCGACGAGCCACCACCGGCGCCGCCGCGACCAGGCGCGGGCGGTGACCCTGCGGTCCTGGAGGAAGACCCCCTTCGCGGCCCTGGTCGCCGCCTCGGCGCGGGCGGTGTGCCGGCCGCCGCGTACGACGAACGCGGCCACCGCCGCGATGATGAAGAGCGCGGCACCGGCGAGTACGCCGATCCGCCGTCCGGTGGGACTGAAGGTCACCGCGGTTCCGGGCACCGCCGCGACGACACCCAGCCACCACAGCCAGGTCCCCGCCGTCCGTACCGTCACCGCCACCCGCGCCAATGTGTAGGCCCCGCGCACCACGTCGCGCCTCCTCCCCGCCGTGTCCACCGCACGGCATCGCCTGACAAGTGCTGGGGAGGTTACTTCGCGATTCTCAGATTTTCGTTAAGACGTATTCGTCCGGCCGCACCGCGGACGGCCGGCGCCCTTCACTCCGCGAAGACCCCGCGCGCCGCGGCCTGCGTGTCGAACTCCTCCAGCCGCGCCTGCGCGTCCGGAAGTTCGTCGCACATCGACTCCAGCAGCACCCGGCCGAGCAGCATCGGCGCGCACGCGGTGTCGAACGCCAGGCCCGTCCCGACGGCGGCCGGCAGCAGCACGTCGCTGTGCGCGGCGACCGGCGCGAACGCGCTGTCGGCCACGGTGACCACGGTCAGCCCCGCCTCCTGCGCGTGGGCCAGCGCGTCGACCACCTCCCGCGGGTGCCGGGGCAGCGCGAAGCAGAGCAGCGCGCCGGCCCCCGCGCGCGCCGCCGCGTCGATCCGGTCGGCGAGCATCGTGCCGCCCTCGTCCAGCAGCCGCACGTCCGGGTGGACCTTGGCCGCGAAATAGGCGAAGCCGCGGGCCTGCGCCCCGGCCGCCCGCAGCCCGAGCACCGGCAGCGGCACCGAGCCGGCGAGCAGCGCGCCGGCCCGGGCGACCGGCCCCGGGTCGGCGAGCAGCGCCGCGAGATGCCGCAGATTCTCGATCTCGGCGTGCACCGCCTGCTGGTACTCGTTGCCGCCCGCCCCGTCCGGCGCGGCGGACGACGGCACCTCGCGCAGGTGCTTGCGCAGCGCCGGATAGCCGTCGAAGCCGAGCGCCACCGCGAAGCGGGTCACGGACGGCTGGCTGACGCCCGCGAGTTCGGCCACCTCCACACTGGACAGGAAGGGCGCGTCGACGGCTCTGCGCACCAGGCAGTGCGCGATCCTGCGCTGCGTGGGTGTCAGCCGGTGCGCCTCGAAGAGCTTCAGCAGCCGGCTCGCGCCGCCGCCGGTCGCGGTCCCCTGCTCGGCCCCGGCCGCACTACCCATCGCCGTTCATCCCTGACCCCGTCCACCGGCACTTATTCACTCGCCCAAGACTCTGCATGACGGTATGCAGTTCGGGCAAGAGCCGCGACCATGCCGGGCAGCGCCCGCCCGGGAGTGCCGGTCACTGGCTGCTGTCTCAGCGTAACCGAAAGGGCCGGACAGGTGATCGACACCTGTCCGGCCCTGTGGACAACCCGGCTGCCGCCGGCGAAGCAGCAGCTCAGCGCCGCCGGGACTCGTCCAGCTCCGTATCGCGTGCGTCACCGGTGCCGCCCGCTGTCGCGGCCCCGGCCTCCAGCGGCTCGGCCCGGTCGGCGTGCCCCGGCCACCAGGCCGCGTGACCGATCAGCGCGGTGAGGCTCGGCGTGAAGAACATCGCCATCACGAAGGCCGCCACCACGATGCCGAAGGCGACCGCGAAGCCCATCTGGGTCAGGAAGGCGTTGCCCGACAGCATCAGCGTGGCGAAGGTCGCCGCGAGGATCAGGCCGGCCGCGCCGATCGTCGGACCCGCGTGCCGCAGCGCCATGCTGGCCGCCTCGCGCGGGTCGCGGCCTTCTCTGGCCTCTTCCCTGAGCCGCGCGATCATCAGGATGTTGTAGTCCGTGCCGATGGCGACCACGAACAGATACATGATGATCGGCAGCAGGAAGATCAACCCGTCGCCGCGGCCGAAGATCAGCACCGTCGCGCCGAGCGTCGCGCCGAAGCCGAGGCCGACCGACGCGATCAGGTACCAGGGCGCGACCACGCTGCGCAGCAGCAGGCCCAGGATGACCATGATGAGCACCGCGGCCACCGGGAAGACCGTGCGGTAGTCGTGGTTGACGGCCGCGTTGATGTCCTTGAAGACCGACGAGGAACCGCCGACGTAGGCCTCGGTGCCGGGCGGCGCGTTGTCGTGGGCGACGGTGCGGACGTCCCCGACCGCCTTGATGGCCTGGTCGCTCGCCGCCTCGTACTTGAGCGTCACGGTGAAGTTGGCCGTGGTCCCGGCCTTGTTCAGGTCGGTCTTCTGGTCGAAGGTGACGTCCGCGACCCCGTCGGCCCCGCGCAGCTTGTCGGCGTACGAGGTGAAGTCGGCCGGCAGCGGCTTGCCCGCGGTGCTGGTGAGGTAGACGTTGGTCGGCTCGGCGGCTCCGGCGGAGTACGCCGTCGACAGGGTGTCCTGGACGACCATCGACTCCTTGGTCTTCGGGATCGAGCCGGACGCCAGGTCGTAGGACGCCTTGTAGCCGAGGGTGCCGAGCGCGAGCAGCACCATCACCAGGCCGGAGACGATCGCCACCATTCCGGACCTGCGGCCGACCAGCTTGCCGATGGAGGCGAAGCGGGTGCCGGTGGGCTCCTGGTCCCACTTCTTGCCGGGCCAGAACAGGATGCGCGGCGGGATCAGCGAGCAGATCGCCGGGAAGAGCGTCAGCCCCGCCACCAAGGTGACGGCCACCAGGATGGCCAGGGCCGGGCCGAGCTGGGTGAGGAAGCCCAGAGTGGACAGCGCCAGCGCGCAGAAGGCGATGATGACCGCGCCGGCCGCCGAGGCGATGGCCTCGCCGACCCGGGTGACGCTGTTGATCATCGCTTCCTTGGGTTCGTCACCCGCCCGCAGCCGTTCCCGGTAGCGGAACATCAGGAAGAGGAAGTAGTCGGTGCCGACGCCCAGCACCACCACGATCAGCAGCGCCGAGATCGAGCTGTTGGCCTGCAGTCCGAAGACCTTGGTGGCGTCGGCGATCAGGGCGTTGGCGACCGTGAAGACCACACCGACGAGCAGGATCAGCGGCATGACGGCGATCAGTGGGGACCGGAAGATGATCGCCAGCGTGATGATGATGATCAGCAGCGAGCCGATCAGCGCCACCGCGTCGGAGGTCTTGCCCGCGTCCTGCTGGTCGAGGTTCTGTGCGGCCTGACCGCCGACCTGCACCTTGAGTGCGGTGCCCTTGGCCAGCGCCGTGGAGTCGTCACGCAGCGCCTTCGCCGCGTCGGCCTGCTTCGGCTGGCCTTGCGACTTCTTGTCCATTTGGACCAGCGCGGTGTCGAACTTGCCGTCCTTGGACGGCGTGCCGTCGGTCACCTTCTGGACCTGGTCGATCTTCTTCTGACCGAGTCCCTTGGTGATTTTGGCGATGTCGGCCTTGTCGGTCGCCGTCAGCTTGCCGTGGTCGGCCCGCTCGTACAGGACGATCGCGGACGGGCTGAAGGCCGAGGGGAAGGCCTTCTCCTGCAGGTCCATGGCCTTGATGGATTCATAGCTGCTGGGCAGGAAGCTGCTCTCGTCGCTGTTGGACGGCAGGCTCGGCGCCGTCGCGATGATCGCGACGGCCGCGATCACCCACGCGACGATGGTCCATATGGGATGGCGGACGACTGTGCGTCCAATGCGGTGGAACATGCGGTGCTGCCTCCATGGCAGGACGTATCACCGCCACCCGTCGGAGCGGGACCGGGGTATCGGCGACCCGGGCGGCCGGGGCGGGCCGCCCGGTTGGTGCGGGCATCATGTCTGAGGCTTGAGCTTACTTGCCGCCCGGCTAGGGGCAACCCCGGGGTCGGGTGTCCCACGCCACCGGGGCGACCCGTCCGAGCAGGCCTGTTGCCCTAAGCCCTACCCCGGTCAGGCCGGAGGCAGCAACCGCTTTTGGGGCTTGCCCATGGCATTGCGCGGCAGTTCGGCGAGGAAGCGGACCGTGCGCGGCCGTTTGTGCACCGACAGTCGCGACGCGACGAAGTCCGTCAGCTCGGCGGCGCTCACACCCTCGGCCACCACATAGGCGACGACTTCCTGCCCCAGGTCCGGATGCGGCGCCCCGACGACGGCCGCCTCCCGCACCGCCGGATGGTCGAGCAGGGCGTTCTCCACCTCTCCCGCGCCGATCCGGTAGCCGCCGGACTTGATCAGGTCGGTCGAGGCCCGGCCGACGATCCGGTGCGTGCCGTCCGCCCCGATCGCCGCGATGTCGCCGGTACGGAACCAGCCGTCCGCGGTGTACGACGCCGCCGTCGCTTCCGGCCGCCCCAGATAGCCGTCGAAGAGCGTGGGACCTTTCACCTGGAGTTCGCCGACACCGTCGACGGCGTCGGCGATCCGGGTGGCGATGCCGGGCAGCGCGGTGCCGACCGCGCCCGGCGTCCGCGCGCCCCCGGCCCGCGCGCTCACGGTGATCAGCGTCTCCGTCATGCCGTAGCGCTCCACCGGCGCCTGGCCGGTCAGCGCCCGCAGGTCGCGGAAGACGGGCGCGGGCAGCGGCGCGCTGCCCGACACCAGCAGCCGCGCGCCGGCCAGCGCCCTTGCCGCGGCCTCGTCGCGCGCCACCCGGTGCCACACCGTGGGCACCCCGAAGTAGAGGCTGCCGCCCGCCGCCGCGTACGCCTCCGGGGTGGGCCGGCCGGTGTGCACCAGCCGGCTGCCGGTGCGCAGGGCACCCAGGACGCCGAGCACCAGGCCGTGGACGTGGAACAGCGGCAGTCCGTGGACCAGGGTGTCCTCCGCGGTCCATTGCCACGCCTGGGCCAGTGCGTCGAGGTCTGCCGCGATGGCCGCGCGCGAGATCAGGACGCCCTTGGGCGGCCCGGTCGTCCCCGAGGTGTAGAGCACCAGGGCCGCGCCCCGGTAGGTGCGCCCGTCGGACGCGTCCGCGTGGCCGGGCGGCGGGACGGCGGACGCCGGGAAGTCCGCGCGCTCCGCAAAGTCCACCGGCACGACCTCGGCGCCGGAGTCCCGCAGGATGTGCTCGCTCTCCGCGGGACCCGCGTCCGGCGCGAGCGGCACCACGGGCACCCCGGCGAGCAGTCCGCCGACCACCGCCGCCACCGTCTCCAGGGACGCCGTGGCCCTGACCGCGAAGGCCTCGGCCCCCGCGACCCGCCGGGCGACCGCGCCGGCCGCTCCCAGCAGGTCCCCGTACGAGCAGTTCCGCCCGTCGACGGTCACCGCGTCCGCCCGGTCGGCGCCCCCGTGAAGGGCGGTCAGCAGCGGTACGTCGGCCATGGAATGGTCCTCCTCCGGACGGCTGGCCCCCGGGAAAACCGGGGGCTAACCCCAGTGTCGCCCACCTGCCGCGCTCTCTACCGTGAGCGTATGGACGCCCGCGACCCGGAACTCAGCAAAGAACTCTCCGCCACCTTGCAGGCCCGCAAGGATCTGGGAGCGGAGTACGAGTCGGAACTCATCGACTCGTTCATCGAGAAGGTGACAGAGCGCGTCGACAGGCGTGTCGAGGAGCGGGTGCGCCGCGAACTCGCGCAGCAGCAGACGTCGTTGGCCCGCGCCGACCGCCGCCCGATCGGCCCGCCGCAGCCCAGCGCGCGGTTCGCCCGCTACGGATTCGCCGGTTTCACGCTGATCCTGGCGATCCCGCTGTCGGCCATCGGGGTGGCGAACGCCGGCACCGCGGGGCTGTTCATCAGCTGGGCGGGCATCATCGGGGTGAATCTCGTCCAGGGACTGACCAACGTCCTCGCGTCGAGGCACCGCCAGGACGGCGACTGAGCGCCGGTTGCGGCGAAGCCGCCGCACATGGCCGCGGGGCCGCCGCCCGGCCGGGCGGCGGCCCCGCGTGCGCCGAGGTCGCGGACGCCGTGAGCGGACAGCGTTAATCGCGGGGACCGCCGCACCCCCGGAGCGAGTCCGGAGGGCGGGACGACGGCGGTCCCCGCGAGGGACGCGAGCCGGGTCAGGACCGGGCTGGCGCGTCCAGGTCACCATGGAGTCCGGGAGCCGCTCCGGAGGTCCTTGGCGCCGTTGGTGTGCCGTCCGGGCCGGTGGAGTACCTGCCCTTTCGACAACACCCAATCTGCCGGACGCGTGTTAAGTCCGTGCTGCGCGTACGTGTCGTGGGTGTACCAGTTCCGCGAATCTCCGCCGACCGGGCGGCGGGACCGCGGCGGCGCGGCTGCGGCGCCGCAAGGCGGCGGGCAGGGCCGCCGCGGCGGCCCGCCGGGCGGCTCAGACCCCGCCGTGCCCGGCCAGGAAGGCCAGCAGGTCCTGGCGGCTGACGACGCCGGACGGCTTGCCCGCGATCAGCACGATCGCCGCGTCCGCGGCTTCCAGCACGGTCATCAGGCCGGCGACCGGCTCGCCCGAGCCGACCTGGGGCAGCGGCGGGGACAGGTGCTTGTCCAGCGGGTCCTCCAGGGTGGCGCGCTTGGAGAACAGCGCGTCCAGCAGATCCCGCTCCACGACCGAGCCGATCACCTCGGCCGCCATCACGTCGGGGTGGCCGGCCCCCGGCCTGACCACGGGCATCTGCGAGACGCCGTATTCGCGCAGCACCTCGATCGCCTGGCCGACCGTCTCGTCCGGGTGCATGTGGACCAGCTGCGGCATGCCGCCCTCCTTGTGCGCGAGGACGTCGGCGACGCGCGCCTCGCCCTCGCTCTCGTCGAGGAAGCCGTGCGAGCTCATCCACACATCGCTGAAGATCTTCGACAGATAGCCGCGGCCGCTGTCCGGCAGCAGGACGACGATCACGTCGTCCGGGCCGAGCCGCTCGGCGACCTTGAGCGCCGCCACGACCGCCATCCCGCACGAGCCGCCGACCAGCAGGCCCTCCTCGCGGGCCAGCCGCCGGGTCATCTGGAAGGAGTCCTTGTCGGAGACGGCCAGGACCTCGTCGGCGAGGTCGGGGTCGTAGGCGCCCGGCCAGAAGTCCTCGCCGACGCCCTCGACCAGATACGGCCGCCCCGAACCGCCGCTGTAGACCGAGCCCTCGGGGTCGGCGCCGATGACCTGGACCCGGCCCTCGCTGATGTCCTTGAGGTAGCGGCCGGTCCCCGAGATGGTGCCGCCGGTGCCGACGCCCGCCACGAAGTGGGTGATCCGCCCGTCGGTCTGCTGCCACAGCTCGGGTCCCGTGGACTCGTAGTGCGACAGCGCGTTGTTGGGGTTGCTGTACTGGTCGGGCTTCCAGGCGTTCGGGGTCTCGCGCACCAGGCGGTCGGACACGTTGTAGTACGAGTCCGGGTGCTCCGGGTCGACGGCCGTCGGGCAGACGACCACCTCGGCGCCATAGGCCCGCAGGACGTTGATCTTGTCCGTCGAGACCTTGTCAGGACAGACGAAGATGCAGTGGTAGCCCTTGCGCTGGGCGACGATGGCCAGGCCCACACCGGTGTTGCCCGAGGTCGGCTCCACAATGGTGCCGCCGGGCTTCAGCTCGCCGCTGCGCTCCGCGGCCTCGATCATGCGCAGTGCGATGCGGTCCTTCACCGAACCGCCGGGGTTGAAGTATTCGACCTTGGCCAGGACGGTCGCCTGAATGCCCTCGGTCACACTGTTCAGCTTCACCAGCGGGGTGTTGCCGACGAGGCTGATCATCGAGTCGTGAAACTGCACCGTAGTGTCTCCGGGTTCTCCGTGATGGTGGGGTCAGCCTAGGTGCTGCGCGCGGACCGGAGCGAAACACCGACGCCGGCGTTGCCGGGGGTGTCGTTCTGGGCAAGCAGGATCTAGTACCGGCTAGTACACAGGAGGTGAGCGGGCTCGATGTCGAGGGCGAGGGTGGCACGGCGGATCGCGACCGCGGCGGCGTTCGGCGGTGGCGGGGTCAGCCTGCTGGGCGGGGCCGCGCTCGGTCTGGTGCTGGCGGAGGTCCGGCTGGCCAAGCGGGTGGTCGGCGGCTCGGGGGACGTACCGCCACGGGCGGACGGCCGGTACGGTTCCGCGTTCGCGCACCGCACCGGGGAGCCGCCGCTGCGGCTGGTCTTCCTCGGCGACTCCACGGCCGCGGGGCAGGGTGTGCACCGGGCCAGGGAGACGCCGGGCGCGCTGCTCGCCTCGGGCCTGGCGGCGGTCGCGGAAAGACCGGTGAAGCTGGTCAACGTCGCACAGCCGGGCGCCCAGTCCGACGATCTGCCCCGCCAGGTGGCGCTGGTCCTGGACCCGGCGGCGCCGCCGCCCGACGTGGCGGTGATCATGATCGGCGCCAACGACGTCACCCACCGCATGCCGCCGGCCACCTCGGTCCGGCTGCTGTCCGACGCGGTACGCCGGCTGCGCGCGGCCGGCGTGGAGGTGATCGTCGGCACCTGCCCCGACCTGGGCTCCGTCGAGCCGGTCTACCAGCCGCTGCGCTGGCTGGCCCGCCGGATGAGCCGCCAGCTGGCCGCCGCGCAGACCATCGCGGTGGTGGGGGTGGGGGGGCGCACCGTCTCGCTCGGCGACCTGCTGGGGCCGGAGTTCGAGGCCAGGCCGCGCGAGCTGTTCGGCCCGGACAATTTCCACCCCTCTGCCGAGGGCTACGCGACCGCCGCCATGGCCGTACTGCCGACGCTGTGTGCCGCGCTGGGCGTGTGGCCGCAGACCGACGAGCGGCCGGACGTCCGGCGCGGCGAGGGCTTCCTGCCGGTCGCCCAGGCGGCGGCCGAGGCCGCCGCGGAGGGCGGCACCGAGGTCACCGCGGCGCGGGACACGGCGTCGGGGCCGCGCGGGCGCTGGGTGCTGATCAAGCGGCGCAGGCGGCGGCTGCTGGCGCAGGAGCATCCCCAGCCGGACGCCGGGGACGCGGACGGGCCGCGGGGCGCCGCGGACGAGGAGGGCGCCGCGCACCGGTCGGCGTAGCTCCCGGCGGACGCGCGCCGGCCGGTACGGCTCCCGCCGCGGTGGGGTACGGGCGTAGCATCGCGGGTAAGCAAGCGCTCAGAAAGTAGTCCGCATCACAGCGGCCGGCCGGTGACTCGCTGCGATACGTACGGGTAACTTTCCAGAGAGTCCGCGGCCGTGTGCCGGGCGTCCCGGGTCGCCGGGACGCGCGCATCACCGCGGCACCGCCCGCAGCACCATGCACCACGTCCGCCCGCAGCTCGCCGAGGAGTGTCGCGATGCCCGAAGCCGTCATCGTCTCTGCCGCCCGTTCGCCCATCGGCCGCGCCTTCAAGGGGTCGCTCAAGGACCTGCGCCCGGACGACCTGGCCGCCACGATCATCAGCACGGCGCTCGCCAAGGTGCCGCAGCTCGACCCGCGCGACATCGACGACCTGATGCTGGGCTGCGGACTGCCGGGCGGCGAGCAGGGCTTCAACCTGGCCCGGATCGTCGCGGTGCAGATGGGCATGGACCACCTGCCGGGCTGCACCGTCACCCGCTACTGCTCCTCGTCGCTGCAGACCACCCGGATGGCGATGCACGCCATCAAGGCGGGTGAGGGCGACGTCTTCGTCTCGGCCGGCGTCGAGATGGTGTCGCGGTTCGCGAAGGGCAACTCCGACACCCTGCCCGACACGATGAACCCGCTGTTCGGCGACGCCGTCGCGCGCACGGCAGCGCGGGCCGAGCAGAGCGGGGCCGGCTGGCACGACCCGCGCGAGGACGGGCTGGTGCCCGACGCGTACATCGCGATGGGGCAGACGGCCGAGAATCTGGCGGCGCTCAAGGGCGTCACGCGGCAGGACCAGGACGAATTCGGCGTGCGGTCGCAGAATCTGGCCGAGAAGGCGCTCGGGAACGGTTTCTGGGAGCGCGAGATCACCCCCGTGACGCTGCCTGACGGCACCGTGGTGGCCGCGGACGACGGTCCGCGGCCGGGAGTGACCATGGAGGGCGTCCAGGGCCTCAAGCCGGTCTTCCGGCCCGACGGCACCGTGACCGCGGGCAACTGCTGCCCGCTCAACGACGGCGCGGCCGCGCTGGTGATCATGTCCGACACCAAGGCGCGGGAGCTGGGCGTCACCCCGCTGGCGCGGGTGGTCTCCACCGGCGTGTCGGGGCTGTCCCCCGAGATCATGGGCTACGGCCCGGTCGAGGCCTCGCAGCAGGCGCTGCGGCGGGCCGGGATGGCGATCGGCGACATCGACCTGGTCGAGATCAACGAGGCCTTCGCCGCCCAGGTCATCCCGTCCTACCGCGACCTGGGCATCGACCTGGACCGGCTGAACGTCAACGGCGGCGCCATCGCGGTCGGCCACCCGTTCGGCATGACCGGCGCGCGCATCACCGGGACGCTGGTCAACAGCCTGCAATTCCACGACAAGCAGTTCGGCCTGGAGACCATGTGCGTCGGCGGCGGGCAGGGTATGGCCATGGTCATCGAGCGGCTTTCGTGACACTCCGCCGCCAGGTGACTGCGTACACGTAGTTGTGATGTAAGTCGCAATCAAATCGCCCCCGGGATGTGACTTTCCCCGGGGGCGGTGCCTTTTTGCAGGTCAACCGTCTGTACAAAAACCGGACAGGCTCCCAGACCTACTCAACTCATGCTTTTACGCACTGCGGGGGCCCGGGGTTTACCGGCACAGTGAGGTGAGGGGAAGTTTCGTCCAATGCCCCAGTGGGCATTGCTCGGGTCGCGTCAGTCGGGAGAACGTCAGTGAGTGCCAACTTCACCGTCCTGCTGGTCGCCGTGGGGCTCGCCGTGGCGGCGGGTTCCGCCGCCGTGCTGTCCGCCCGCGGTGTGCGCCGCGAGCTGTCCGCGCTGCGCCGGGACCTGGCCGGGGCGTGCGTGCCGGGGCAGCGTGTCCCGGCCGGCGACATCAGGGCCGCGGTCGCCGACGCCCTCGCCGACGAGCGGGAGCGCGAACTGGCCGAGGCCCGCGCCTTCTGGGCCGAGCAGGAGGCCCGCGAGACCGCCGGCGACGCGCCCTTCTTCCGCGGCGGGCTCTCCGGCGCCGGTGCGGACGGCACGCTGCCCGGCGGCGACTACGAGGTGCCGCCCGTCCTGCCCTACCTGCCCCGGCAGGCCGACTTCGCCGGTCTCGACGGCGGCTTCGACGCGGGACTCGAATCCGACGCCGGCGAGGCGCCCGAGGCGACCCTGCCCGCGCCCGGCACGATCCCGCACCCCTCGGGGCCGGAATTCGCGCCGTCCCCGGTCGTCGCCTCGCAGGACCAGACCGCCGACCGGCTCGCCGACCTCGCCGACGGCCGGGTGCCGCTGTCCGACGTCCGCCCCGGCCCGCTCGGCACGCTCGACGTCTACGTCTTCGCCGACGGCACCACGCTGTGCATGACGCCGGGGCACCGGGAGACCGCGCTGCGGCTGTGCGACGCCCTGGACCGGGGTGATGTGCCGGTGCTGCGCGGCGGCTCCGCGATAGCCGGCGCCTATGCGCTGACCTTCGCCTTCGGCGAGGAGAGCGTCTATGTGCTGGCCGACCGGGTCGTCGCCTCGCTGTGACGCCGCGGCTCTTCTAGTCCACCGCCCTGGCCGCCCGCGCCACCCGCTCACGCGCCTCCGCCAGGAGCGCCCGGTGCTCGGGCAGCGTCGCCACCGCGAGGAGTTCGCGCCCGGCGAGGGCCAGTTGGTCGCCCACCACGAAGACGCCGTCGTCCGGCATCACGTACGGCTCGCGCCCGGGGAATTCCAGCAGCTGCGCCTCGCGGTCCAGCCAGCGCGCCAGTTCGAGGCCCGTGGCCGCCGCGCCCGCCTGGAGCCTGCGCTGCGGAAGTGCCCGCAGGCGTCCCGCGAGGCGTTCGAGTGCGGCATTCAGATCGGTGCGCTCCGGCATGGCGCGACCCTATCGGGGTACGGGAGTCACCCTCGCACCCATATCCGCCGCCCGGGATGGTTGCCAACGACCGGCCACTCGGGCACGGTGGGGTGACCGGACCACAGACCGGAGGCGCCGATGTCCCAAACGCATTTCTCCGAGGAAACCCACCGGAATCTGCTCGACCGCATCCCGCACTGCACAGGCCGCGAGGTCAGCGACTGGCTGTCCGACCTCGCCGACGGGCCGTCGTTCTTCCGCTTCGACGAGAAGGTGAGCTGGCTCCGCAGCGAGCACGACCTCTCCTACGGCTACGCCAAGGCCCTCGTCCACGAGTACGACCTGCGGCGGGCCGCGCGCAATCTGCTCTGACCCCCTCCACCACGCCGTCGGGCTGCCCGGAAGCGGTGCTTCCGGGCAGCCCGTACGTCCATGTGCGCGGCGGGCAGGGCGTCAGTCGCGCAGGATCGCGATCAGCCGCAGCAGTTCCAGATAGATCCACACCAGCGACAGCGTCAGCCCGAAGGCCGCCAGCCACGACTCCCGCCGCGGAGCGCCGCCGCGGATGCCGTCCTCGACCTGCTTGAAGTCCAGCGACAGGAAGAACGCGCCCAGCGCGATGCCGAGCAGGCAGAAGACGATGCCGAGCGGGCCGGTGCGCAGCCCCAGGCCGTCGGAGCTGCCGAAGGCGGCGAAGATCAGGTTGACCACCATCGCCAGGACGAAGCCGACCGCGACGGCCAGGCCGATCCGCTGATAGCGCGCGGTGACCCGGATGATCCGCGCCCGGTAGGCGAAGAGCATGCCGGCGAAGACCGCCATGGTGCCCAGCACCGCCTGGACCGGGGCGCCCTGCCACGCCTCGTTGTACGCCCGGCTGAGCACTCCGAGGAAGACGCCCTCGAAGACCGCGTAGCCGAGGATCAGCGCGGGTACGGGCGTGCGCTTGAACGCCTGCACCATGGCCAGCACGAACGCGATCAGCGCCGCGCCGACCGCCAGGCCGGTGTTGTCGGGCAGCGCGACCCAGCCGAGGACCGCGCCGACGACCACGGTGCCGAGCGTGATGCCGGTACGCATGACGACGTCGTCGATCGTCATCCGGCCGGTCTGCGCGGGGCCCGCGGCGGGAGCCGCGTACGCCTGCTCCAGGTTCTCGGCGGTGAGGGGCTGCGGCTGGTCGTAGGGATTGCGCGGCGCCTGCGCGTACGGGTTGCCGCCCTGCGGGCCACCGGGCACGCCCTGGGTGCCCTGCGCCCCGAAGCCGGCGTAGTCGTTCCCGCGGGTGAAACCCCGCCGGGAGAAGACCGGGTTGCTGCTCCTCATCTCACTCCTCCATGGCCGCGTCCTGCAGCTCTGCGTCAAGAGTAATGGCTTGGCAAAAAAGAGGCCGCTCCGAGCGGTGATCTTCCCCGGATGCCGCTCCGCACGCATCGTCCACCGGCACGCCCCCCGTACGCGTGACGTGCGCTTCGGCACGTCGGCGCAATACGCGGTGGACGGCGGCGCCTCGGCGCGGTATCACTGAGGAGTGCAGACGAACACGCGTTCGAAATCCAGGGAGCAGGCCATGGCACGCCCCGACCACACCCGCGCCCTGCACGCGGCGCTGCTGACCGCCGCCCGCGGCCTGCCCGTCATTCCGCTGTCCCGCACCAAGCTGCCCGCCGTCCGCTCCCCGCACCGCGACGAGCCGCGGTCCGCCGCCATGTGCCGCGGCGAATGCGGCAGGCCCGGGCACGGCGTGCACGACGCGACCACGGACCCGGCCCGTATCCGCGCCCTCTTCGCCGTCGCCCCCTGGGCCACGGGCTACGGCGTCGCCTGTGGCCGCGGGCCGCACCATCTGATCGGCCTGGACCTCGACGTGAAGCACGGCGCCGACGGGATCGGATCGCTGCGCGCACTGGCCGAAACACACCGCTTCACCGTGCCCGGGACCGTCACCGTGCTCACCCCGAGCGGCGGCCGTCATCTGTGGTTGTCCGCGCCGGGCCCGGTCCCCAATTCGGCCGGCCGGCTGGCCCCGGGCATCGACGTACGCGGCGAGGGCGGTTACGTGGTCGGGCCCGGTTCGCGTACGGTGGCCGGCCGCTATCTGCTCGCCCCCGGCGCCGCCGGGCACCCCCTTGCCGCGGCGCCCGCAGCGCTGCTGCGGCTCGCCGCTCCCCCGCTGTCGCCGTACGACCGGCAGCCCAAGCACGCGGCAGGGCCGCGGCACCCCGCCGAGAAGCGGGCCGCGGCCCTGGTGCGGTTCGTGCTGGATTCACACGAAGGAGAACGCAACGGGCGGCTGTTCTGGGCCGCCTGCCGCGCCTATGACGCCGGTCTGGGCGACGCGCTGGCGCCGGCCCTGGTGACGGCCGCGGTGCACACCGGGCTGAGCGAGCGCGAGGCCGCCGCCACGGTGGCGTCGGCCGGCCGGCTCCGCGCCGCCCCGCACCGGTGATGCGGGGCGGCCCCCTGCGAGCCCGCCGTCAGGCGAGCACGCGCTGGTGGAGTGCGGTGACCGCCTTGCGGGCCGAACTGAAGGCCCCGTGCTGCCAGGCGTCCATGTAGCTGAGCCAGTCACCGGCGAAGTAGACGTGGCCGGTGGGTTCGTTGAGCGGCTTGTAGCGTGCCGCGTCCGGGCCGCCGGGGGTGCTGTGCCAGGCGGCCTCCTGGTAGGGGAACTGGCGCCAGTGGTGGGAGAAGGACGTGGCCAGTTCGCTGCGGTATTTCTCCCCGTAGATCTTCACGCCCGCCGCCACGGCCCGCGCCTCGCGGTCCTTGGGGCTGAGCTGGGCGTAGGAGTCCGCGCGGGAGCCGGTGTTGTAGTAGCCGATCATCACACCGCGCTCGCCGTGGAAGCCGTAGGACGGGTGCCAGATGTGGGTGACGTCGAGGTCGGTCTCGGTGATGCCGCCGTAGATCCGGTGGTCGGTCTCCCACCAGCGGGAGCGGTATTCCAGGCCGATCTTCCCGGCCGAGGAGGGCGTGATGGCCTGCAGTGCCGACTGGACGCCGGAGCCGAGGTTGTGCGGGACCTTGGCCAGGATGTTCGGCGGCATGGCGGCGACGCAGTAGTCCGCGTCGACGACTTTCGTCCGGCCGCCCTGGGTGTACGTCACGCTGACACCGTGCGCCTTGTCGGTGACCTGGGTGACGGCGCAGCCGGTGCGGACCTTGTGGGTCCCGATCGCCCTGGCCAGCGCGTGCGGTATCCGGTCCATGCCGCCGACGGGCTGGAACATCAGCATGGCCTGGTCGAATTCGAACTCGAACGCGAAGTAGCGGCCGACTCCCGAGGCGAAGATCTCGGAAGCGGCGGGCACATCGGTGTTCACGACTCCCGGAGTGCCGGCGGCGGCCGGCCAGACGGAATAACCGCGGCGGGAACTGCCGGTGTAGTCCAGCGTATTGCCGAGGTCGCCATAGTCCTTGAGGAATTCCATCAGGCGTTCCCGGTCGGCCTCGGTCAGGGCCTGGTCGAGCGCGCCCTGGTCGGACGCCTTCGCCAGGAGTTCCGTCACATAGCCGAACACATCGGCCTTGGCCGCGCGGTAGCGCATCGGCGCGGTCATACCGGCCGACTCGTTGTAGAGGTAGGTGTCCGCGTTGACGTTGGTGAAGACCTCGATGGGCACGCCGAGTTCACGGCAGTAGTCGAGGGTGATCATCCACTGGGCGATACGCGCGGGACCGGCGTTCATGTACTGGCCGTCGGAGAAGCGCGCGGTCTGGCGGTTGCCGTACAGGTCGGTGGTGCTGTCGCCGCCCCTGACGGTGAAGTTGCGGCCCCCCGGCCGGTCCCGCGCCTCCAGGATCGTGCAGTCGTAGCCCGCCTTGCCGAGTTCGTACGCGGTGGTGAGGCCCGCGATGCCGCCGCCGAGCACGACCACCTTGGCGGCGGCCCTCCCGGTGAGGTGGAAGTCGCCCCGGCGCGGGGCGCGGAAGGCCGCCTCGCGGGACGCCGCTTCCGCGGTGGGCGTGAGGCCGAGCGCCCCCATGGTGGCGAGCATCGCGCCCGCCCCGCCTGTCGCACCGACGGCACGCAGGAAGGCACGTCGATTGAACTGGGTCATCTGTCATGTCCCCTTTCGCTACTGGCGCAGCGGACTTTTGCAGCGCGGCGTTACGCGTGATCGTTCAGCGCGTGTCAGCGTTGTAAGGGGAAGCTCCGCCCGGTGACCGCTACAGGGGTCGGCGCCGCGGGCGCGGGGGGCCGCACGACCGGCCGGAACGGCCGTCCGCGGCATGGCGGGGACAGCCGGGGGAAGGCGTGGGAAGCCGCGCGGGAGGGGCACCGCGAGGGGTGGAACGGGAAGGCCGGGGCTCCCACCGTGCATCCGGGCCAGGCGCGTTCACGGGCGCTTTCGCGCCCTTCCCGCCCTTCTCGCAGGCCAGCCAACTGGCGGTAAGTGCCCGGAGCCGGACTTGAACCGGCACGCCCACGACGGGGCAGCGAGGTTTAAGCTCGCCGTGTCTGCGTTCCACCATCCGGGCCGGCGGGGCGCAGAGAAAAGCGTATCGGGGACGGCGGATCCGAACAGGGCGCCTGAGTTGTCATGTTGTCTTATTTTAGGGGTCACTGACGTCCCATCAGCGGTCGAATGAGGACAGCCCGGCTGCCCAGGCCGTCAACCCCGCGTCAATAGTTGCCCCGCACAAGTGACGCGAAATCGCTCTCCCGAGCGGCTGGAATGCGCCATGACGGCCTGTCCGGTACTGCGGCAGGCCGGTGCGGTGCCGCGAGGCGGCTCGTGCGGTACCGCGGGACGGCTCGTGCGGTGCCGCGAGGCGGCCGCTCCGGTACCGCGGCTAGGACAGCCAGCCGCCGCGGGTCGGCGGCATGCCCGATGTGCCGTCCGGGTCCGTGCGGACCGCGAGCACCTGGTTGACCCCGATCCGGTTGCGCTCGAACGACAGCGCCGACGCCGCCATGTACAGCTGCCAGACCCTGGCCCGGCCGGCCGTGGTCGCCCGGGCGGCCTCGTCCCAGTGCGCCTCCAGGTTGGTCACCCAGGCCCGCAGGGTGCGCGCGTAGTGCTCACGCAGCGCCTCCACGTCCCGCACCTCGAAGCCGGCCTCCTCCAGCCGGGCGACGGTCGCGCCGACCGGCGAGAGCTCACCGTCGGGGAAGACGTAGCGGTCGATGAACTCGTCGATGCGGTACGCCTCCTCGTCGCGCATCGGCCGCCGGGCGATCTGGTGGTTGAGCAGCCGGCCGCCGGGCCGCAGCAGGCCGTACAGCGTGCGGGCGTACTCCAGATAGCGCTCGCTGCCGACGTGCTCGGCCATGCCGATGGACGAGATCGCGTCGTAGGGGCCGTCGGTGACGTCGCGGTAGTCCTGCACCCGGATGTCGATCCGGCCGGTCAGCCCGGCCTCCGCGACACGCTTGCGGGCGAAGGCGGCCTGCTCGGCGGACAGGGTGATGCCGGTGGCGTGGACGCCGTAGTGCTCGGCGGCGTGCAGCGCCATCGAGCCCCAGCCGCACCCGACGTCCAGCAGCCGCTGCCCCGCACGCAGGCTCAGTTTGCGGCAGACCAGGTCGAGCTTGGCATATTGCGCCGCCTCCAACGTGGTGTCCTTCTCGGGCCACACGGCGCAGGAATACACCATGCTCGGGCCGAGCAGCAGGGCGTAGAAGTCGTTGCCGACGTCGTAGTGGTGGGCGATGGCCGCCTTGTCGCGGCGCCGGGTGTGGGCGATCCCGGTGCGCCTGCGCACCTCCTCGGGCGGCGGCGCGGGCGGCAGCCCCGGGCCCGCCAGCGCCAGCGCCTCGCGCGCGAGGCGGTAGCTGCCCGGATCGCCCAGGAGGTCCGCGAGGCGGCGGGCGGTCCCCAGGGCGCCGCCGGCCCCCGGATCCGGCTCGTCCCGCTCCCACAGCAGCCCCGACAGCCGGCCGAGCGCCTCGTAGAGGTCGCCGTCCACCGTGAGGTCGCCGGAGACCCAGCCGCGGACCAGGCCCAGCTCACCGGGCCGCCACAGCAGCCGGCGCAGCGCACGGCGCCGGCGCAGGACCAGGACAGGTGCGCCGGCCGGCCCGGCCTCACTGCCGTCCCAGGCGCGTACGCGCAACGGGAACGGTCTGGAGAGGGCGTGTTCGGCGAGTTCGAAGAGGCGGTGAGCCGCGTCAGCCATGCATCTGAGCGTACGACTGAAAGGCGCCGTTGACCCGTAAATCTACGTTGCGGATACACGCACTTCGCCCGGACGGCGGTTGCCGGGCCGCCCCGGGACGCCGTAAGGGCGCCCGCACCACGGATGGCGGGCGCCCTTACGGCGTTGCGGACGGCGCGGCACGGGCCGCGTGTCGGGTCAGGCCGCGCCGGCCTTCTCGGTCTCGGCGGCCTTCGGCTGCTGGACCACGGCCGGAGCCGGGGCCGGGCGGGCGGCCTCGTAGAACTCCTCGCGGGGGTTCTCGATGGCGCCCAGCGAGACGACCTCGCGCTTGAGGAACATCGCCAGCGTCCAGTCGGCGAAGACCCGGATCTTGCGGTTCCAGGTCGGCACCGCCATGCCGTGGTAGCCGCGGTGCATGTACCAGGCGAGCCGGCCCTTGACCTTGATCCTGGCCTTGCCGACCACGATCATCGCGACGCCCTTGTGCAGTCCGAGTCCGGCGACCGCGCCCTTGTTGGCGTGCTTGTACTCCTGCTGCGGGAAACCGCGCAGCCCGGAGATCACATTGTCGCCGAGCACCTTGGCCTGGCGCAGCGCGTGCTGGGCGTTCGGCGGGCACCACGCGCCCTCGCCCGCGGCGAGGTCCGGGATCTGGGCGTTGTCGCCCGCGGCCCAGATGTAGTCGGTGCCGCGCACCTGGAGCGTCGGGGCGGTGTCCACGTGGCCGCGCGGGCCGAGCGGCAGGCCGAACTTCGCCAGCGCCGGGTTGGGCTTCACGCCCGCCGTCCACACGATGGTGGAGGCGTCGACCTCCAGGCCGTTGGCGAGCACCACGTGCTTGTCCACGCAGGACTTCATCGACGTGCTGAGGTAGACCTCGATACCGCGCTCCTGGAGGTGCTCCAGGCCCCACTTGCCCAGCTGCGGGCCGACCTCGGGAAGGATCTTGTCAGCGGCGTCGACCAGGATGAAGCGCATGTCCTCGCGCTTCACGTTCGGGTAGTACCTGGCCGCGTCGCGCGCCATGTCCTCGACCTCGCCGATGGTCTCCGCGCCCGCGAAGCCACCGCCCACGAAGACGAAGGTCAGCGCCTTGCGGCGGACATCCTCGTCGGTCGTGGAGTCGGCCTTGTCCAGCTGCTCCAGCACGTGGTTGCGCAGGCCGATCGCCTCCTCGACACCCTTCATGCCGATGCCGTTCTCGGCGAGGCCGGGGATCGGGAAGGTCCGGGAGACCGCGCCGAGCGCCATCACCAGGTAGTCGAAGGGCAGCTGGTAGGACTCCCCGACCAGCGGCGCGACCGTGGCGACCTTGCGGTCCTGGTCGATGTCGACGACCCGCCCGGTCAGCACCTCGGCCCCGGGCAGCACGCGCCGCAGCGGGACGACGACGTGACGCGGGGAGATGCTGCCTGCTGCCGTCTCGGGAAGGAAGGGCTGGTACGTCATGTACGAGCGCGGGTCGACGACCGTGACGGTCGCCTCGCCGTACCGCATCTTCTTCATGATGCGACGCGCCGCGTACAGGCCGACGTAACCGCCGCCTACTACGAGGATCCGTGGACGCTCCGTGGTGCTCATGCATCGAGTATCCAGCACCTTCGGAGGGGTACCTCGTGAGCCCCTTCACAAGGGGGTGCATACCCTGTGCTACCCTGCCCGGTTTCGCGACCAGGCAGGACGTGACCCGTACCCGCCAAGAAGCGCCCGGCACCAGGGCACCGGGCGCTGATCAGGGCGGATCTTGCGGCGTTCAACCGCCGGCCGAGCGCTTGTCACACCGCCGAAACACGCCATGGCCAAGGATTCTGGGGGTCCCCCGGTCTCACACCTTGGAAAATTGGGCCGCGGGACGGGAACTTCATGTGAAGAGTTTCACAAAGCTTGCTGCCCGGACCCGCCGGCCGCTGCGAAAGCGATGCCGTCGAGGATGTCGTGCTCACTCACCACGACCTCCTCGGCACCGGCCCGCTCCATGATCCGCAGCAGCACCAGCGCGCCCGCGCCGATCACGTCGACCCGTCCCTCGTGCATGACCGGGATGGCCGCGCGCTCGGCGTGGGTGGCCGCCAGAAGCTGCCCGCTGACGGCTCTGACCTGGTCGAGGCTGATCCTGGCGTGATGGATCGCCTCGGGGTCGTACGCCGGCAGGCCCAGCGCGACGGCGGCGACCGTGGTGACCGAGCCGGCCAGTCCGACGAGCGTACGGGCGCGGTCCATGGGGACGGTTCTGCACACCTCGGCAAGGGCCGCGTCGATGTCGGCGGTCATCGCCGCGACGATCTCGGGCGTCGGCGGGTCCACCGGCCCGCCGTCCCGCACGATGTGACGCTCCGTCATCCTGACGCAGCCCACATCGACCGACCTCGACGCCTCCACCGTGTCCGAGCCGAGCACGAATTCCGTCGAACCGCCGCCGATGTCGACCACCAGATACGGCGTCAGCAGACCGTGGTCCCCGGTCAGTTCACGGGTGGCGCCGGCGAAGGACAACGCCGCCTCCTGGCTGCCGCTGACCACCTCCGGCTCGACGCCCAGCAGTTCCACCACGCCCCGCACGAAGTCGTCGCGATTCTCCGCGTCGCGCGATGCCGACGTGGCGACGAAGCGGACATTGGCGGCCGGGACGCCGTGGTGCCGGATCACCTCGGCGTATTCACGGCAGGCGGCGAAGGTCCGCTCCAGCGCCTCGGGCGCCAGCCGCCCGGTGCGGTCCACGCCCTGGCCGAGCCGGACGATCCGCATCCGCCGGTCCAGGTCCTTCAGCGCACCGGTCGCCGGGTCCACGTCGGCGACCAGCAGCCGGATCGAGTTCGTACCGCAGTCGACGGCGGCGACCCTGGTCGTCATGAGGCCTCCTCGCCCGTAGCGGTGCTCTCGGCGCCGCCGGCGTCCGCGGCGTCCTGCGGCGGGACGCACGGCCCCTTGGCCCACCAGTCGGGCAGCATCGCCAGCGCCTCGTCGCCCAGCGGATTGACGCCGGGCCCCGCGGCCAGCGAGTGGCCGACCAGCACATGGAGGCACTTCACCCGGTCGGGCATGCCGCCCGCGCTGGGGAATCCGCCGAGCACCTCGACGGCGTCACGGCGGGCGATGTAGTCCTCGTGGGCGGCGCGATAGGCCGCGGCGAGGTCCGGGTCCTCGGCGAGGCGGGCGGTCATCGCCTTCATCACCCCGTCGGCCTCCAGTGTGCCGATCGCGGAGGCGGCCCGCGGACACGTCAGGTAGTACAGCGTCGGGAAGGGCGTGCCGTCCTCCAGCCGGGGCCGGGTCTCGACGACGTCGGGATTGCCGCAGGGGCAGCGGTGCGCGACCGCGCGCAGGCCCCGCGGCGGCCGGCCGAGCTGTGCCCTGACCGCGGCGACGTCCGCGGCGGTGGCGGGGGCGGGATTGTCCTGGGAGATGTCCATGTGCCGTTCTGTGTCTCAGGGCCGTCTGCGGGCGGTGGGGAGGGCGACGGGTCTACGGGGCTGCCGGCGGCGCTGCGGGGGCGGCCCCTCGGCGGGGCGTCACTGCCGTGGCAGGGCGGCGGCGTCGGCATGGTCCACGCCGTCCCACAGGTTCGTGTACCAGGGGCGGTGGGCGGCCGCCGCCTGCCCGCCGCCGTCGCCCGGGCTGCCCGCGCTCTTGTGCCGCGTGCCCGAGGAGCCGCCGGTGGGCGCCGGACTTGCCACGGAATAGCCGTTCTCACCCGGCATCACATAGTGCAGCTGCGTGCGGGCCTGGGTGCGGACGTACTCCGGGTCCTGCCAGCGGGCCTTCTGCTCGCGCAGCTGCTCGACCTTCTGCCGCGCCTGCTGCGCCTCGCGGCGCTGGTCGGCGATGTCGGAGCGCTGGGCGATGTATTGCCGCATCGGGTAGGCCAGGGCGATCACCAGGGCGCACAGCACCAGCGCGAGCAGCGCTGCCCGCCCGGTGAGCCTGTTGCGCCGGGCCGGCCGACGTGCCGCGGCGGCACGGTAGACCCGCGCCTGCGCCTCCTGGCCCATGGCCTTGAGCCGGGCCGTGGTGGAGAACCGGTCGGACCCCACGCCGTCGCTCCCCTCGTACGTCCTGCGGGACGCACGCACGTCCTCGGGGGACGAACATACTGCCCCGCCTGTCGTGACGCCGGTACGTCCCCGCCGCACGGTACGGGACCGGGCGCGGGGACGTACGGACGCGGGGGCCGACCCCCGGCGGCGTCAGCCGTTGCGCGTCAGCCCTTGAAGCGCGGGAAGGCGCTGCGGCCCGCGTAGACCGCCGCGTCGTCCAAGATCTCCTCGATACGCAGCAGCTGGTTGTACTTGGCGACGCGCTCGGAGCGGGCCGGGGCACCGGTCTTGATCTGGCCGCAGTTGGTGGCGACGGCCAGGTCGGCGATGGTGACGTCCTCGGTCTCGCCCGAGCGGTGCGACATCATGCACTTGTAGCCGCTGCGCTGGGCCAGCTCGACGGCGTCCAGCGTCTCGGTCAGCGAGCCGATCTGGTTGACCTTCACCAGCAGCGCGTTGGCCGTGTCGTTGTCGATGCCCTTCTGCAGGCGCTCCGGGTTGGTGACGAACAGGTCGTCGCCGACGATCTGCACCTTGCCGCCGAGCTTCTCGGTGAGGACCTTCCAGCCCGACCAGTCGTCCTCGAACAGCGGGTCCTCGATGGAGACCAGCGGGTAGGCCGCGACCAGCTCCTCGTAGTACTCGGTCATCTCGGCGGCCGAGCGCTGCTTGCCCTCGAAGTCGTAACTGCCGTCCTTGTAGAACTCGGAGGCGGCCACGTCCAGGGCGAGCGCGATGTCCTGGCCGGGGGTGTAGCCGGCCTGCTTGATCGCCTCGATGATCAGGTCGAGCGCGTCGCGGTTGGAGCCGAGGTTCGGCGCGAACCCGCCCTCGTCGCCCAGACCCGTGGACAGGCCGCGGGTCTTGAGCACGCCCTTGAGGGTGTGGTAGACCTCGGCGCCCCAGCGCAGCGCCTCGGAGAAGGACTCCGCGCCGATCGGCGCGATCATGAACTCCTGGATGTCGACGTTGGAGTCCGCGTGCGATCCGCCGTTGAGGATGTTCATCATCGGGACCGGCAGCACATGCGCGTTCGGGCCGCCGAGGTAACGGAAGAGCGGCAGGTCGGAGGCCTCGGAGGCGGCGTGCGCGACCGCCAGCGACACGCCGAGGATGGCGTTGGCGCCGAGCGAGGACTTGTCGGGAGTGGCGTCCAGGTCGAACATCGCCTGGTCGATCAGCCGCTGCTCGGTGGCGTCGTAGCCGACCAGCTCCGGGCCGATCTGCTCGATCACGGCGAGGACGGCCTTCTCGACGCCCTTGCCCTGGTAGCGGTTCTTGTCGCCGTCGCGGAGTTCGAGGGCCTCGAAGGCGCCGGTGGAAGCGCCGGACGGCACTGCGGCCCGGCCCGTGCTGCCGTCATCGAGGCCGACCTCGACCTCGACGGTGGGGTTGCCTCGCGAGTCGAGGATTTCCCGGGCTACGACGACGTCGATGGACGGCACGTTGTCTCCTTCAGATGATGTCTTCTCGTCTTTTCCGGGACGAGCCTAACCGCCTGGGGCATCCGTACCGGTCCTCGGCCCGGCCCCTGAGACGGAAAACCGGCCGGGTACGCGGCGCCCGGAGGCGAGCCGCGTACCCGGCCGGCCGGTGAGGTCCCGCCCGGGGGATCCCCCGGGCGTCAGCCGGGTGACGCCCGGGGATCGGTCCGTGATCCTGCCGGTGAACAACCCGGCACCAGGCCGGTGATCAGCCGTCAGCCGAGGTGCAGGTGCTGACCCGGGAAGATCAGGTCGGCGTCCTTGACGCTGTCCTTGTTGAGGTCGAAGAGCTTGTGCCAGCCGCCGGCCACGTGGTGGCTCGCGGCGATGCCGGACAGGCTGTCGCCGGACACGACGGTGTAGTCACCCTTGTGGCCGGAGTGCCGCTGCCAGTCCGTGGCGGTGTTCTTGGCGGGCTTGGCGGGCTTGGCGGGCTTGGCGGGCTTGGCGGCCTTGGCCGTGCTCTTCGCCGGGGTGGTCTTCTTCGCCGGGGTGCTCTTCTTGGCCGGGGTGGTGGTCTTGGCCGAGGTGGAGCTGGACGACGAGGAGGACGAGCCGCCGGGGTTGATGTCGGGCGACGGGCCGCCCGACGTCAGGCCGCCGGCCGACGCGCAGGACCAGGCGCCGGGGCCCTGGATGGCGAGCAGCTTCTCGGCGGCCGCGATCTGCTGGTCCTTGGTGGCCAGGTCGGCGCGGGAGGCGTACTGCAGGCCGCCGGCCGCTTCCCAGCTGGACTGCGAGAACTGCAGGCCGCCGTAGTAGCCGTTGCCGGTGTTGATCGACCAGTTGCCACCGGACTCGCACTGTGCGACGGCGTCCCAGGTGGCCACGGAAGCGGCCGAGGAGGACGTGGCGCCGATCAGCGGCAGGGCGATGGCGGTACCGGCAACACCGGCGAACGTGGCGAATCGGACCATCTTTGAGGCGCGACGGTGCTTACCCATGTGTGTGTTCCTCACCGACGCCTACGAGGTCAGCTGTCGGGTTCGGGCGTGAGTTGCCCGGCCGGCACCCGCTGTACGTACACGGATGACCGGCTTCACCCCGAGCCGGACCGGTGGCGTGGGCGTCGCAGCGGCGTGCTGTCCGTGCCGCGCGGCGTACTGCCTCTGGTCCGGCGGAAGACCGTGGGTCCCCCGCTCCTGCCTGCGGCGCTTTCGCGTCGACTGTTCCCGTGGGTGCGGCGGCAGGACTCGGCGTTCCGCTCCGACGGGGCCCGCTGTGGCGGGCGCTTAGACGTTAAGCACACCGGACCCGGTTGAACAAACACTCGCGTTTCGGGCGCCAACTGCCGTCCGGCATTCGGGGGCTGGACGAATCCGCAGGTCGGAACGCCGGATTTCAGCAGGGAGCGAGCAGCCGGTCACAGGCGGGGAGAGAGCCTTGTCACATCGCCGCGCGACCCGGAAGTACCGTACGTCCGTTTTGTCAGTCGGCCCGCATGGCGCGGAAGTTCGGCCTTCCGGCGGTCACGGCTCAGCCGAGATTCAGGATCTGTCCGGGTTTGATGAGGTTTGGATTGTCGCCGATCACTTGGTGGTTGGCGTCGTACAGCTGACTCCATCCACCGGTGACGTCATGATCGGCGGCGATCCCGGACAGCGAGTCACCCTCGCCCACCTTGTACGCACCCGGGTCCGTATCGGCGCTCGCGCCCGTATTGCCGGTGTTGCCGGTCTCGTTGGCATCCGCGGTGTTCGCGGTGACCGCGGTGGTTTCGGTGCGGGTCGCCCGGTCGGCCGCGGCCAGCGCCTCGTCGGAGGGGCTGTACGGGCGCCCGTGGCGCCCGCCGCCGTCCGTGGGGGTACCGGGGTCCGCGGGGTCCGACGGGGCGGCGGGAGGAGCGCTCTGCGTGGGCGCGGCGGGGTCGGCCGCAGGGGGCGTCACCGTGCCCGAGGCGGGGTCGGTCGGCGTACCGGCGGCCGGCGGCGCGGTGGTCGGCGTGCCGGCGGCGGGCGGCGCGGTGGTCGGTGCGCCCGGGTCCGCGGGGGCGGACGGCGCCGCCGGGTCGGTGGGCGTGGCCGTGGGCGCGCCGGCGTCCGGGGGCGTGCCCGGGTCGGCCGGGGTGGTGGGCGCCGGGGTGGCGGTGCCGGTCTGGCCGGTGCCGGGCGTCCCGGTGTCCGTGACCAGTCCGGTGCCCTGCTCGCAGCCGGGCCAGGCGTCGGGGCCGAGATCGGCCAGGATCTTCTCCGCCACGGCTATCTGCTGCGCCCGGGAGGCCATGTCGGGCCGCGAGGCGTAGACCGTGCCGCCGTACTGGCTCCAGGTGTCCTGGGTGATGGCGAGGCCGCCGTAGAAGCCGTTGTGGGTGTCGGCGTTCCACAGGCCGCCGGTCTCGCACATCGCGACCTTGTCCCAGGTGCCGGCCTCCGTGGCGTGCGCGGCGCCCGCGCCGGCTCCCAGCAGCGGCAGCGCGAGGCCCGCGCCGGTCGCCGCGACCGTCACCATGGCCGCTGGGGCCTGGCGGGGACGTCGGTGCCTGCCGTTCCCTGACGAGAGCATGCGGTCGCCTTTCCTCACAGCCTTACGCGCCCGCGCGGCCCGCCGTCACCGGCAAGTGCCGCGCACCGTGGGGTCCGGCGCGTCCCGCGAGCCGAGCGTGCCTCGCGTTGACCGCAGAACGTAGCGGTGTTGGCCAGGGGATCACAAGTCGATGTAGCGCTCATCACGTCGCGGTCACGGCCCTGACGTCCGGTCACTTCCCCTGCGGCACCTCGGGTGTGAACGCCACCGGCAGGGTCCGCAGCCCACGCATGATCAGACCGCCGCGCCAGCGCAGGTCACCGGGATCGGCGGCCAGCCGCAGGTCCGGCAGCCGGGTGAGCAGCGTCGCCAGCGCGGTCCTCGCCTCCAGCCGGGCCAGCGGGGCGCCGAGGCAGTAGTGGATGCCGTGCCCGTACCCGAGATGCGGATTGTCGGCCCGCGCGAGGTTTACGGCGTCGGGCGCGGAGAAACGCGCGGGATCGCGGTCGGCAGCGGCGAGCACCACGAGGACCGGGTCGCCCGCCGCGACGGGCTGCCCGCCGACGGTCAGCGCGGTGGTCGCGTAGCGCCAGGTCGCCAGCTCCACCGGGCCGTCGTGGCGCAGCAGTTCCTCGACCGCGCTCTCCAGCAGGGCGCTCTCGCCCCGGGCCAGGGACGCCTGCAGCTCGGCGCGCGGGCCCGGGTGCGTCAGCAGCGTGTGCATGCCGTTGCCGATCAGGTTGACCGTCGTCTCGAAGCCGGCGAACAGCAGGATGAAGGCCATCGCCGCGGCCTCGTTCTCCGTCAGGTGCTCGCCGTGGTCGCTCGCCCTGATCAGCCCGGAGATCAGGTCGTCGGGCGGGCCGCCGTCCGCGCCGCTGCCCGTGCCGGCGGTCAGCTCGGCGCGCTTACGGTGGATCAGCTCCACGAGATACGCCCGCATCCGCTTGACCGAGCGCGCCACACCGCCGCGCGGGCCGCCGCCGTGCCGGATCATCATCCCGGCCCAGTCCCTGAAGTCGTCCTGGTCCTCGGCCGGCACCCCCAGCAGGTCGCAGATCGCGTAGATGGGCAGCGGGAAGGCGAAGTCGTGGATCAGGTCCGCCTCGCCGCGGACCGCGAAGCCGTCCACGAAACGGTCCGTCAGCTGCTGCACCCGCGGTCCGAAGCGGGCCACCCGGCGCGGGGTGAAGGCCGTGGACACCAGGCGGCGCAGCCTGGTGTGGTCGGGCGGATCGATGTTGAGCAGATGCGTCATCAGATCCGCGCTCCGCTCCCCCGGGATGCCGGTCTTGCCGCGCGCGCCCGGCGAACCCGCGTGGTGCACCGGATTCTTGCTCAGCCGCGCGTCCGCCAGCGCCTCCCGGGCGTCCGCGTACCGGGTGACCAGCCAGGCCTCGACGCCGCTGGGCAGCGTGGTGCGGTGGACCGGGGAGTGCTCGCGCAGCCATGCGTAGGCCGGGTAGGGGTCGGTGGCGAACTCCCAGGTGAAAAGCTCGGGCATGGCGGCGGATTCGGTCATCCCCCGACCGTACGTGAACCGGCCGCTACCCCTCGGCCCCGTCCCGCCCGGCCGCCGAGGTCCGCGCCCGCGCCGCGGCGCCGGGCTCGGTCTCCGCCTCGCGTATGGCCGCGCGATAGCGCCGTGCCGCGTGGCGCAGGGCCGCCTCCGGGTCGATGCCCGCCGACTGGGCCGCGGCGGCCTCGGCCAGCAGGTGGTCGCCGAGGGCGGTCTCGTCGTCGTAGAGCGGGGCCGGCGGGGTGACCGGCTGCGGCAGGCCCGCCTCCCTCGCCCGTCCGGCGAGCTTGGCTGCCAGCGCCAGTGCGGGGGAGGCGAGCGGGACGCCGTCGGTGACCGAGTCGCGGGCCTTCTCGACGCCCTTGAGCCGCACCCAGTTCGCCTGCACCTGCTCGGGGGTCTCGGCGACCTCGTCGCCGAAGATGTGCGGGTGCCGGTGGACCAGCTTGGCGACCAGGCCGGCGGCCACGTCGTCGATCCCGAACGGCTCGTCCGGGTGGCCCTCGGCGATCACCGCGTGGAAGACCACCTGGAGCAGGACGTCCCCGAGCTCCTCGCGGACCGCCTCCCGGTCGCCGTCCTCGATCGCCTCGACCAGCTCGTACATCTCCTCGATGCCGTACTTCGCCAGGTCCTCGTGGGTGCGCACGCTGCTCCAGGGGCACTCGGCCCTGATCCGGTCCATCACCTGGACCAGGTCGAGCAGCCGGGCGCCGGGCAGGTCGTACGACCCGGGCAGCAGTTCCAGGTCGGGCATCGCGACCCGCCCCGAGCCGCCGAGCCTGGCCAGCTCGTCGGTGACGGCCCGGTCGCCCTCGCCGCCGCCCGCGGGCAGATACACCACCGTACGGCCGCCCGCCGTCGCCTCGGCCAGCTCCCGGCCGGTGGGCGCGGCCACTTCGACGGTCACGCCCGCCTCCCGCAGGAACGGCAGCTGCGGGTGCCGGGGGTCGGCGCTCAGCACCCGGTCGGCGCCGCGCAGCGTCTGCCACGCCGGCCAGGACAGCTGGCCGGGCGCGACGCGGTGGCTGGTGGTGAGCAGGATCAGCCGGCCGGGGCCGCCCGTGGTGTCGTCGTCGTTCACACCTCGAACGTACCGCGCGGGTCGGACAGCGGCGTCACGCCGCCGGCGCCGCCGCGCCCGGGGTCCTGGTGACCACCCACGGGTCGGTGGCGTCGCCGATGATCGCCTTCTTCGCGTCCCAGGCGCCGTAGCGCGGGTTGATCTTCACACCGAGCTCGTCCGCGGTCTTGGACAGGGCGTCGACGATCGCGGTCTGCCCGCCGTCGCTGCCCGGCTGGAAGCCCAGGCTCATGATCAGCTTGCCGACCAGCGCATTGGTGCGGAAGAAGCTGTCGGCGCCGGCCGGCACGATGTCGTACTGCTGCAGCAGCGCCGCGTCGAGCGCCTTCTCGCTCCCGCTGAACTGCTGGAGCGCCGCGGCGTGCTGCTGCTGCACCTCGCCGTCGCTGACCGTCACCTTGGCGTCGGCGGCGGCCCGTTCGATGACGGTGTTCTGCACCAGCATGCTCAGTGTCTGGGTCGACAGCTTGCCGCCCGCCGCGCTCTGCTGGTCGGCCTGGGACGACGCGGCCTGCGCCGCCCGCACCTCGTTGACCTTGTGCTGGAGCGTGGACACGGTGATCTTCTGGTCGCCGATCAGGGCCGCGGCGCCTGGCTGCGCCGGTCCCGACCCGCACGCGGTGAGGGCGGGCGATGCCAGCAGCAGCGCGGCTGCGGCGATCGAGACGGCGGTGCGGCGGCGGACCATGGGTGCCTCCCGGCAGGGAACAAGCCTCACGATGCTGATGTGATGATCGAGCACGAGGATATTGATCCAGGGCCGCCGATATCCAGCACTAGGACCAACAGGATCCGCACAGCCGGCCCCGGACCCCCGTTCCCGCCGCGCGCCCGCGCCGTTCCGTGACAGGTCAGCCGGCCGGCAGCGGCTCCTTGGGGCAGCCGCCCAGCACCTTGCGCATGGCGTCGCGTTCGCCCGATGTCACCCATACGCCGTACTTCTTCTTCACCGCCACCTGCCGCGCCACATAGGTGCAGCGGAAGGCGGTGTTCGGCGGCAGCCAGGTGGCGGTGTCGCCGTCGCTCTTGCGGCGGTTGGTGGACGCGTCGACGGCCAGCAGGTTGAGCGGGTCGTTGGCGAAATTCCGCCGCTTGTCGGCCGTCCACTGCTGGGCGCCCTTCTGCCAGGCGTCGGAAAGTGCGACGGCGTGGTCGATGTCGACCTTGCTCGCACCGCGGGTGTACGTGATCCGCGTGCCGGTGTACGGGTCGGCGAGGGTGCCGGCGGTCACTATGCACTTCTTGGCGCCGTCGCGGAACGTCGTCTGGCGCAGGTCGCGCTTGAGTATGTCGTCGCGGGTGTCGCAGTGGTTGTGGTCGGTGTCGGCCCAGGCCGCGCCGAATTTGTCCCGGGTGTAGCCGGTCTTCGGCGCCCGGCCCTTCACCGTGAGGCCGTCGACCGCCGCCAGGGCGCTGCCGTGGGCGCCCTTGGCTCCGGCTCCGGGCGGCGCGGCGCTGCTCGTGGCCGCGCCGACCGTCGGGTCCTTGCAGCCCGCGAGAGCGCCGCCCAGGGCGACGGCGAGGGCCGCCGTGCAGACCAGGGTGCGGACGGTGGTCCCGGCGTTCTTCTGCGCTGTCTGCGCCATCTGCGCCTCTCAAGGGTCGGCCAGGAGCCCCGGGGCGGGTCCTGGCGGGATCTGGGGTCGGGGCAGGTGGGACGGCCCCCGTGACAGCCGCTGCGACGAGCGGAAAAACAGTTCGTCAACTGCCTTCCCCCACCGCCGGAGACTACGGCTCCGGCGCGCTCCTCGTACCGCTGACCGCGACGAGGGGACCGGCGTCGGCGTGCCGCGGTCAGGACCGGCCCCGCCACGGCCAAGCTGGTGACACCCCGAACCGGGGCGAAACGGGCGAGCCGTGGACATCGGCGGGGCGGCCGAGGCGAAGAGAGGACCCGCGTATGGACGGCGACAGGGACAGGGTTGAGGCCGTACTGCCGGCCCAGGAGTCCGGACCGCGGGACATTGCCGCGCCGGCGCAGTGGGCGACGCCCGCGGTGCCCGCGGCAGTTGTGACGGGTGCGGCGGCGCGGCGGCGGGTGCGGGTGCCGGCCCGTCTCGATCCGTGGCTGCTCGCGGCGGGCTTCCTCGCCCTCTACTCGGCGCTGTCGCTTTCGCGTTACCGCCGCATGGAGACGATGTCGTGGGACCTGGGCATCTTCGAACAGGCCGTGCGCGGCTACGCCCGCCTGCGCGCTCCCGTCGCCGACCTCAAGGGGCCGGGCTTCAACGTGCTCGGCGACCACTTCAGCCCCATCACCGCCCTCATCGCGCCCTTCTACCGGGTCCTCCCGACCCCGGCGACCCTGCTGGTCGCCCAGGCGCTGCTGTTCGCGCTCTCGGTCGTGCCCGTGACGCGGGCGGCGGCGCAGGTGCTGGGCCGCAGCCGCGGACTGGCGGTGGGGGCCGCGTACGGGCTGTCGTGGGGTGTGCAGCGGGCGGTGGACTTCGACTTCCACGAGATCGCCTTCGCCGTGCCGCTGCTGGCCTTCTCGCTGGCAGCGGTCCTGCGGCGGCGCTGGCGGACGGCGCTCGGGTGGGCGGCGCCGCTGGTGCTGGTCAAGGAGGACATGGGGGCGGCGGTCGCGATGATCGGCGCGGTGGTGTGGCTGCGGGCAGGCCGCGAGACGGTACGCGGCCCGAAGGGCGGCGGGTACGTCCGCAGTTGGGCGCTGAGCCTGGCGGCCTTCGGGGCCGTCGCGTCGGCCTGGGAGGTCGGGGGGCTCATCCCGGCCTTCCACGGCGCCGGCTACGACGCGCTGAACCACATCAACGGCGACGGTTCGCTCACCGGCCACGTCCCGCCGGTCACCGCGCTGCGAACGGTGCTGTGGCTCCTGCTGCCGGCCGGCGGACTGCTCGCGCTGCGCTCGCCGCTGATGCTGGTCGTGGTGCCGACCCTCGGCTGGCGCTTCCTGTCGCACTACCCGGAGAACTGGGGCACCGACTGGCACTACAACGCCGTCCTGATGCCGGTGGTCTTCCTCGCCGCGGTGGACTGCGCCGCGCTGATCGGCGCCGCCGCTCCGGGAAGCCGCTGGGCGCCGCCGTGGCTGCGCTCCCACGTCCGCGCGCTGCCGTCCGTGATGCTCGGCGCCGCACTCGCCCTGTGCACCCAACTGCCGCTGGCCGGGCTGAGCCACCGGGCCGCGTACGAGGTCGACGGTCCCACCAGGGCCGCCAAGAGGGCACTCGCCCGCATCCCCGACGGGGCGACGGTGGAGGCGAACGTCGGGCCGCTCAGCCGGCTGGTGCGGCGCACCACCGTCTACTGGGTCGGCCAGACCGGCGGCCTGGCGCCGGACTACCTGGCCTTCGAGAACCGCTCCAAGTGGCTGGAGGACCCGGCAGGCTACGCCCTGCAACTGCACCCGCACGCCCGCTACACGACCGTGGCGGACGCGGGCGGCTACGTGGTGCTGCGCCGCGAATAACCCGTCTCCTTCTCCCCGCCTGGCCCCGCGCCCTGCCTACCCCTGCACCTGACCGAGCCAGGACAGCGTTCTGCGGATCTCGGTGGCGAAGGGGTGGTGCGGGCCGTGGACGCGGTCGGCGTCGTAGAGGAGGCGGGTGAGGACCTCACGGGCGGCGGCCCGGTCGCCGACGGACAGCAGCAGATGGGCGGTCCTGCGGCGGATGTCCAGCGGTGTGCCGGGGCTGGTGGTGGCGTACCGCTCGAAGTACGGGAGCAGCACGCGGTATTCGGCCAGCGCCGCCCTGGGGTCGCCGAGGTGCTCCAGGCACTGCGCCGCCTCGTAGCGGAACTGCAGCGCCTGGCGGTCGGCGCCGCCGTACTGCGAGGCGAACTGGTCCGACAGCCGCCGCAGTTCGGGCAGCGCGCGGCGGTACTGGCCGTCCTCCATCAGTGTCGCCGCATATTGCTTGCGCAGGGCGCGCAGGACCGGCGAGTGCTCGCCGTGCTTCTCCGCGGCGGCCGGGATGATGCCGCCGAGCAGGTCCACGGCCTGGGTGATCCGGCCCGCGTCGAGCAGCCGCTTGACCTCGTCGACGGCGGTCGCCAGGTCGGCGCCCTTCGGCGCGTGCGCCGGTCGCGGGGGCAGTGGCGGGGGCACGGCCGGGGCCGTCGCCACGACCTGGTCGGGCCAGGGCGCCTGGGGCCGCACAAAGGGTCGCGTCGGGTCCAGCGGGCCCGGCGCCCGGTGCACGGAGCCCGGGGGCGGCAGCAGCACGGCCAGCTCGCGGTAGACGTCCTGCGCACCGGCCGGCCGGTGCTGCGGGTCCTTGGCGAGCAGCCGCAGCACAAGGGACTCCAGCGGCTCGGGCACTTCGGGCCGCAACTGGCGCAGCGGCACGGGCGCCTCGTACAGATGCCGGTGCAGCACGCCGAGCGCCGTGGTGCCCGCGAACGGGACATTGCCGCTGAGCAGTTCGTGCAGCAGCACGCCGAGCGCGTACAGGTCGGTGCGCGGCCCGACCGCGCCGCCCATCGCCTGTTCCGGCGCCATGTACGCCGGGCTGCCGATCGGCGAACCGGTGTGCGTCAGCCGGGTCGTGTCGGTGTCCATCACCGACGCGACTCCCAGGTCGAGCACGGTGAGCGTGCCGTCGGGCCGGACCATCACATTGCGCGGCTTGAGGTCGCGGTGCACTATCGGCACCGCGTGGACCGCGGACAGCACCGCGCACAGCTGGGCGGCCACCGCGACTGCCCACGGCCACGGATACGGCTCGTGCTCGGCGAGATGGTCGCCGAGGTCGGCCCCCTCCACGTACTGCATCACCAGATACAGCTCGTCGCCGTCCGCCCCGGCGTCGTGGACGGTCACCAGGCCGGGGTGGTCGACCTGGGCGGTGACCCGGCACTCCCGGTCGAAGCGCTGCCGCAGCTCGTCGGCGTCCGCGCCGTCGGCGATCTTGTCGGGCCGCAGCAGCTTCACCGCGACCCGGCGGTCCAGCCGCCGGTCGTAGGCGGTCCACACCTGGCCCATGCCGCCCTGGCCGATGACGGTGGCCAGTTCGTACCGGCCGGCGATGAGCCGACCGATCACCGGCCCTCCTCCTTACGGAGGTAGTCACTCAACTCGTCCAGCTCCGCCCGCACCTGGTTGATCCGCGGCACCGGCGGCCGGTTCGGCACGGGGGTCTGCGCGGACATCGGCGGGGACGTCGGCATGGGGGTGGATGTCGGCATGGGCGTGGGCGTCTGCGTCGGCATGGGCGACTGCGTCGGCATGGGCGACTGGGCCTGCATCGGCGCGGGCCGGGGTATCCCGCCGTGCGCCGGACCCCCGTGCACCGGCCCGGGCATCGGTCCGTATCCGGTGGCGTACGGATTCGGCATCCCGTAACCGGCTGGCATCGCATAGCCGGCCGGCCGGTTGTCCCGCCGCCTGATGTCCATGACGAGGTAATAGGCGGGGGTGCCGAACATGCACACCAGGACGGTCAGCGTGCCGGCGTTGGACTGCCAGGTGTCGGTGTTGTCGTGGGCCAGCCCGACCAGTGTGTAGCCGATGATGATCGCCACGATGTCGAGCACCATCAGCGCCCAGTCCAGCGAGTGCCGGCGCACCACCGCCAGCCGCAACAGCGAACCCCAGGCGAGGAAGCCGAGCGACAGCACCGGCAGAGCGGTGAAGAGCACGCGCAGCCAGATCACGCTCCCGCGAGCGGCGGGGCGGGGCTGCGGCGGGGCGATGCCGGGGCCGTACATCTGGTGCTCCTGGTCGTCGAAGCGGATGACTAGTCGAGAGCGTATCGGCCACAACGGACAGGCGGCGCCGCTTCTGCCCCGGCCTGTGGACAACTACCCGGGCCGCACCGTGCCGTCGGTCAGTCCGTCGTAGAGCCCCTGGACAAGTTGGTCGCCCAGGTGGGTCGCCTGACGCAGCGCCTCCTCGAAGGCGGCCAGTGTGCGGAAGCGCTCGCCGTACCGCCGCTGGTCGGCCAGTGGCAGCCGCGGCACCTGCAGGCGGCGCACGTCGAGCCGGGTGGATGTCGAAGCGAAACTGCTGGCCTGGCGGTTGTTGGCGGTGCCGCGCAGGAATCCGGCGAGGAACCACGGATCGAGGGCCGTGGTGTCCGGACGGAGCAGGTACACGTTGCGGCCCAGGGCGGCGCCGGCCGTCGCACCGTCCACCACCCGGGCCACCGCGCCGCCGCCCAGGACCGGCACCACCACGTCGCCTTCCGCGACAAGCACCGGCTCCTCGAAGGAACCGTCCGGCCGGCCCGGCGGCAGCATGCCTGTCGGGTCGCCGCCCGCGACCACGTCGTGCTCGGTCAGCACGGCGTGGCGGGCCGCCGAACCGTCCACGGGAGCGGTGCCCCCGCCGCCCGCGCGCATCACCAGGGCGCCGGCCCGGGCGAGTTCGCCGACGGTCGTGGTCGGCCAGCGGGCGGGCTCCCCCGCCGCCGGAGGCGCCGGGGCTATCTCCGCGGTCCGGCGCAGCGTCTTCGCCAGCAGGTCCCGCACGGACTCCAGCGCGGCGGCGCCGCCTTCCGCGGCAGGTGGCGGCAGATGCCGGGCGGGGGTCACGTCCACGTCGTCGTCGAGCAGTTCGATGACGGGCAGTGTGCGGCTGACGCCGGGGCGGCCTTGCACCGTACCGTGCCGGTCGAACGCCGCCCACGCCTCCAGGACCGCCGCGCTGACGGCGTACCAGGGCGCCTTCTCCGCCCCGTGTCCCGGTATGCCGGCCGCGTCGAACAGCAGCAGCTCCGCCGGGGGCCGCCGATCGGGGTCCGGTTTGCGCAGCACCCACAGATGGAGCGGCAGTCCGTGCGGCGGAGCCGCTCCCGCGGGCAGCGCCACGACCGCGCGCAGCGCACCGCGGCGCAAGAGGTCGGCGCGCACACGGCGGCCGGACCGGCGGGACGCGGCGGCCGGCGGCATGAGCATCACGACGGTGCCGCCCTCGCGGACATGGGCCAGGGAGTGCTGCAGCCAGGCCAGCTCCGACTCGGTGCGGGCCGGGAAGCCGTACTCCCAGCGCGGGTCGTAACCCAGCTCGTCGTAACCCCAGTTGCGGTCGTTGAACGGCGGGTGGCACAGCACGGTGTCGACGGTCACCTCGCGGAAGGCGTCCTGCCGCAGGCTGTCGCCCGGTCCGACCCGGATACGGACGGCCGGGTCGGAGCCGATCGCGAGCCGCAGCGCGGTGAGCGACGCCAGCTCGGGATCGATCTCCTGCCCGTGCACGGCCCCGGTGGCGGCCGAGGCGCGCAGCAGGGCTCCGCTGCCGCAGGCGGGATCGAGCACACTGCCTGGCCGGTCGCCGGCGAGCGCGGCCATCAGCTCGGCCGGTCCCTGCGGGGTGAGGGTGAACTGCCGCGGACTGGCGTCCAGATAGCGGCCGAACAAGAACTCGTAGGTCTGCGCCGGGCCGGTGTCCTGGGCGAACTTCGCGGTCGTGCGCAGCAGCGGCAGGGCGTCGTCGATCCGGTCAGGCAGCCGCACCGGATGCTCCGGGCCGAAGCGCGCCGCCAGGGCCTTTTCCATGTCGGCCGGCAGGCGGGCGGCCAACTCGTCGTCGGACGCGGCACTGTAGCTGACCGAGAAGCCGGGGTCCCCCTGGAAGACCATCAGCATCGATCCCGCGACGCGCAGCGCGGCCGGCACACCGTCGGGGTGGCTGTCGGCCCGCTGCCACAACCGCTCGTGCAGCGGCACGGAAGGCAGCTTGCCCTGGTCGTGGAGCCAGCGCTCGACGGCGGTCAACTCGTAGGTGGGGCTGGTGTCGGACCCGCCGACGGGCCTGGGGAAGTCGTCGTGGCGCCGACGCCAGTTGCTGACAGCGGCCCTTCCGACGCCGGCCAGCCTGGCGATTCCCGCCGCTGTCACCTCACTCGCGTGCTCGGGCACGGTCCTCTCCTTCCCCGCTGGTCCGCGATGCCTGTGTTCGTGTGAGCGAGCATACCCAGCGATCGTGATCGAACCCCTTCACGGCGTGAACATCACTCTTTCGAGAATCACTGTTGACTCGGTTCACAGTCAGATGCTCTCATGGTGACAACGGTTCACAGGGGTCATCGAGGCCCGCCGAGCACTGGGGGGAATTCCCATGTCCAAGTCGTCTCTCGTCCGGCTCGCCGCTGCGGGCACCGTCGCTGCCGTCCTCACGATCGGCGCGGCGGCCTGCGGTCCTGCGGACGACTCCGCTTCCTCGTCCGGCTCCTCCGGCCCGGCTGGGGGCAAGGCGACCACCGCCGCCTCGTCCGCACCCGCGTCCGCGCCCGCCAAGAAGAAAGAGGACAAGCCGACCGCCAAGGCGGCCTTCAAGGGCGACGGCACCTTCCAGGTCGGCACCGACATCCAGCCCGGCACGTACAAGACCAGTGGGAACGCCGACGGCATGTGCTACTGGGAGCGGGCCAAGGACGCCAAGGGCGAGGTGGACTCGATCCTGGCGAACGACAACGTGACCGGCAGCAGCTACGTGACGATCAAGAAGACCGACAAGATCTTCAAGACGACCGACTGCAAGGACTGGTTCACCGCCGGCGCCGACAAACCCGGCACTCCGAAGACGTCGATGCCCGGCGACGGCATGTTCAAGGTGGGCACGGACATAGCCGCCGGCACGTACAAGACCAGCGGCGGGGACGCGTGCTACTGGGAGCGGGCCAAGGACGCGCTGCACGGGGTGGACTCGATATCCGCGAACGACAACGTCACCGGCGCGTCCGTGGTCACGATCGCCCGCGGCGACGCCTACTTCAAGACATCCGGCTGCGGCGCGTGGACCAAGACCGGCTGACCCGTACGACCGGCTCGCCCGGCCCGTGACCGGCAGGAGAGGCGGACAGAAGGGCGGACCGGAGTACGGGACGGAGGGCAGGCCGCGGGGGGACCGGGACAGGTGGGCGAAGGTCCGGTCCTCCCCATGGGTCCCGCGAGGACAGTTTCGTCCCGTATCTTTTCCGCAGACCCCGACCCCGCTTCCTCGGGAGGACGACGATGGACAGGGCCGAGGCCGTCATACCGCAGCAGAGCGGCGAGCCCGCACCGCGTGCCGCCTCACCGGGCGCCGCCGGCCTTGCGGGGCTGAGACTGCGCCTCGCGGGGGTGCGACCGGACCCGTATCTGCTGGGCGTCGTCTTCTTCGTCGCCTACGTCCTGCTGTCGCTGGTCCGGTATCGCCGGATGCTGACGATGTCGTGGGACCTGGGCATCTTCGAGCAGGCGGTACGCGGCTACGCGCACCTCCAGGCGCCGACCACACCGCTGAAGGGCCCCGGGTTCAATGCGCTCGGCGACCACTTCAGCCCGATCACGGCACTGATAGCGCCCTTCTACCGGGTCTTCCCGACCCCGGCGACGCTGCTGGTGGCCCAGGCGCTGCTGTTCGCGCTGTCGGTGGTCCCGGTCACCCGGGGCGCCGGGCTGCTGCTCGGGCGGGGGCGCGGGCTGGCCGTGGGCGCGGCGTACGGGCTGTCGTGGGGGGTGCAGCGGGCGGTCGACTTCGACTTCCACGAGATCGCCTTCGCGATGCCGCTGCTGGCCTTCTCACTGGAAGCGGTGATCCGCAGGCGCTGGGGCGCCGCGATGTGGTGGGCGCTGCCGCTGGTGCTGGTCAAGGAGGACCTGGGCGTCACGGCCGCGACGATCGGCGCGATCGTGTGGTGGCGCACCCGGGAGACCGGGGAGCCCGACGCGGCCGTCCCGGCGCAGGCCGGGGCGCCGGACGAGGAGCAGTCGGCCGGTACGGACAAGGACAGGGACAAGGACGAGGCACCGGAAGGAGGTGACCAGGTGGAGGCGCCGCTGAGCGACGCGCAGCGTTACGGACCATGGGCGATCGGGCTGATGGGCTTCGGGGTGGCGGCATCCGCGCTGGCCCTCGGTGTGCTGATCCCGGCCTTCCACGGCCCCGGCTACGACGCGTTCAACCACATCAACGGTGACGGCACGATGACCGGGCACGTCCCGTTCGGCACCGCGCTGCGGACCCTGCTGTGGATACTGCTGCCGACCAGCGGGCTGCTGGCGCTGCGGTCACCGCTGATCGTGGCGGCGCTGCCGACCATCGGCTGGCGGTTCCTGTCGCACTACCCGGAGAACTGGGGCACGGCCTGGCACTACAGCGCGGTGCTGATGCCGGTGATCTTCCTGGCCCTGGTGGACGCGGCGGACCGCTCCCGGCAGAGCCAGCGGCCGTGGCTGCGGTCGTACGCGTCCGGGGTGCCGGCCGCGGCCGTCGGGGCGGCGATGGCGCTGACCTTGTCGCTGCCGCTGGCATCGCTCAGCCACAGCGACACCTACAAGGTCGACGCGCGCACCAAGGCGGTGGAAAAGCTGCTGGACCTGATACCCGACGGCGCCACCGTGGAGGCGAACGTCGGACCGATCAGCCGGCTGGTGCACCGCACCACCGTCTACTGGGTCGGTGGTGCGACCGGGGTGGTGCCCCAGTACATCGCGCTGGACAACTCCAGCGGATGGGTGCCGGACCCGGTGACCTACGGCACGCAGCTGCACCCGGGCGCGACGTACACGCAGATAGCCGCCCAGGACGGCTATGTGATCCTGCGCCGCACCTAGGACCTGTCCGACGGCTCGCCGACCGGGTAGTCGACGTAGGCGAAGCGGCGGCTGTCGGGGGACCAGCTGTTGACGTTGAGGCTGCCCTGGCCGCCGAAGAAGGCGAGCAGGTCGCGGGGCGGGCCGCCGGCGGAGTCCAGGAGGCGCAGGACGACGTCGCGGTCGGCGGGGTGGCCCTCGGTGCCGGGCGGGAAGCTGATGTAGAGGATGTGCCGTCCGTCGGGGGAGGGATGGGGGAACCAGTTGACGCGTTCGTCGGAGGTCAGCCGGGTCAGCTCCGAGCCGTCGGGGCGCATCCGGAAGAGCTGGGCGTGACCGGGGGCGGTGGCGCCGTGCTCGGAGTTGAAGAGGATCCAGCCGCCGTCCGGGGTGAATTCCGGGCCGTCCGCGGGGGCCGGGCTGTCGGTCAGCCGGGTGTCGGGGCCGCCGGCGGCCGGGAGGGTGAAGATGTTGCGGTAGCCCCATTCGTCACCGCCGTGGGGCTCGACGCCGACGTAGGACAGGGTCAGCCCGTCAGGTGAGACGCCGTGCAGGAAGTGCCGGAAGGGGCCGGGGGCGTGGTCGTTGGTGACGCGGCGGGCGGGGCCGCCGGTGAAGGGCACCGCGTGGATGTGCCCGTCGCCGGCCGACAGGTAGATGGTGGCGCCGTCCGGCGACAGCACGTGGTCGTTGTTGGCGTCGGTGATGCCGCCGGTGTCGACGACCTCGGGCAGCACGCCGTCGCCGGGGGCGGCGTCGGCGGGGATCCGCAGCAGCAGGCCGTCCTGGTTGACGACCAGCCAGCGGCCGTCGGGCGACCAGTTGGGCGCTTCCAGGGCGCTGTCCGCGGTCTCGTGGACCAGCCGCGGCTCGCCGCCGTCGATGTCGCCGACCAGCAGCCGGGCGCGCTGCCCGGGAGCCAGCGGCCGTACGTTCGTCCCCGCACCGGTGATCGTCACGCCCGCACTGTAGCCGCGGGGGCCGCAGCGACCGCCGGCCGGGGCGGAGGAGGGAAGGGAGAGACAGGGGATTACGTGTCGAGGACGGTGGTCAGGAAGTCGGCGGTCCACTGGAGGAGTTCCCGGCCCACCACCGGCTTGCCGCCGATGCGCGAGGTGGACGGGCGGGGCACCAGGACCTGGCGGGCGGCGGGCTTGAGGACGGCGCGCGGGTGGAGCCGGGACAGCCGCAGCTCCTGCGACTCGCGCAGCTCGACCGGGCCGAAGCGGATGTTGCCGCCCTGCAGGGTGATGTCGCTGACGCCGACCTTGCGGGCCAGCATCCGCAGGCCGGCCACCAGCAGCAGATTCTCCACCGGTTCGGGCAGCGGGCCGTAGCGGTCGACCAGTTCCTCGCGGACGGCGGTGACGTCCTCGGCGGAATTGGCGGCGGCGATGGCGCGGTAGGCCTGCAGCCGCAGCCGTTCACCGGGGGCGTAGTCGTGCGGGACATGGGCGTCGACCGGCAGCTCGATCTTGACCTCGAGCAGCGTCTCCTCCGGCTCGCCGCCCGTCTCCAGGGCCGAGCGGTAGTCGGCGACGGCCTCGCCCACCATCCGGACGTACAGGTCGAAGCCGACGCCCGCGATGTGGCCGGACTGCTCGCCGCCGAGGAGATTGCCCGCGCCGCGGATCTCCAGGTCCTTCATGGCGACGTACATGCCCGCGCCCATCTCGGTGTGCTGGGCGATGGTGGCGAGCCGTTCGTGCGCGGTCTCGGTGAGCGGCTTCTCCGGCGGGTAGAGGAAGTAGGCGTAGCCGCGTTCGCGGGAGCGGCCGACCCTGCCGCGCAGCTGGTGCAGCTGGGACAGGCCGAAGGTGTCGCCGCGCTCGACGATCAGGGTGTTGGCGTTGGGGATGTCGATCCCGGACTCCACGATCGTGGTCGAGACCAGCACGTCGAAGCGCTTCTCCCAGAAGTCGACCACGACCGACTCCAGGGCCGTCTCCCCCATCTGCCCGTGGGCGGTGGCGATCCGCGCCTCCGGCACGATCTCGCGCAGCCGGGCGGCGGCCCGGTCGATGGACTCGACGCGGTTGTGGATGTAGAAGACCTGGCCCTCGCGCAGCAGTTCACGCCGGATGGCGGCGCCGATCTGCTTCTCCTCGTACGGCCCGACGAAGGTCAGCACCGGGTGCCGCTCCTCCGGCGGGGTGGTGATGGTGGACATCTCTCGGATGCCGGTGACCGCCATCTCCAGGGTGCGCGGGATGGGGGTGGCGGACATGGTCAGCACATCGACGTTGGCCCGCAGCTTCTTGAGCTGCTCCTTGTGCTCGACGCCGAAGCGCTGCTCCTCGTCCACCACGACCAGGCCGAGGTCCTTGAAGCGCGTCTCGGAGGAGAAGAGGCGGTGGGTGCCGATGACGATGTCCACCGACCCGTCCAGCAGCCCTTCGAGCACCGCCTTGGCCTCGCTGTCGCTCTGGAAGCGGGACAGCGCCCGCACCTTGACCGGGAACTGCGCGTACCGCTCGGAGAAGGTGCCGAAGTGCTGCTGGACCAGCAGCGTCGTCGGCACCAGCACGGCCACCTGCTTGCCGTCCTGCACCGCCTTGAAGGCCGCCCGCACCGCGATCTCGGTCTTGCCGTAGCCGACGTCGCCGCAGATCAGCCGGTCCATCGGGACGGACTTCTCCATGTCCTCCTTGACCTCGGCGATAGTGGTGAGCTGGTCGGGGGTCTCCGCGTAGGGGAAGGCGTCCTCCAGCTCGCGCTGCCAGGGGGTGTCGGGCCCGAAGGTGTAGCCGGGGGCGGCCATCCGGGCCGAATACAGCCGGATCAGGTCGGCCGCGATCTCCTTGACCGCCTTCTTCGCCCGCGCCTTGGTCTTCGTCCAGTCCGCGCCGCCCAGCCGGTGCAGCGTCGGGGCCTCGCCGCCGACGTACTTGGTGATCTGCTCCAGCTGGTCGGTCGGCACGAAGAGCCGGTCGCCCGGCTGGCCGCGCTTGGCCGGGGCGTACTCGACGACCAGATACTCCCGGGTGGCGCCCTGGACGGTGCGCTGCACCATCTCCACGTAGCGGCCGACACCGTGCTGCTCGTGCACGATGTAGTCGCCGCCGGCCAGGGTGAGCGGGTCGATGGTCTTGCGGCGCCGGGAGGGCATCCGCCCCATGTCCTTGGTGGACGACCGCTGCCCCGACAGGTCGGTCTCGGTCAGCACCGCGAGCCGCAGCGCCGGATCGATGAAGCCGTGCTCGATCGATCCGGTCGCGACATGCACCACGGAGGGGGCGAGGCCGGTCAGCTCCACGTCGAGCCGGGCCGCGATGCCCTCGCCTGCCAGCACCTCCGCGACCCGGGCGGCCGGGCCGTGGCCCTCGGTGACGTAGACCGTCCGCCAGCCGTCGGCGATCCAGCCCTTGGTGTCGGCCAGCGCCCGCGCGGTGTCGCCGCGGTAGAGCTCGGGGGCGCCCATGCCCAGCTTGAGGGTGTCGCCGTCCAGGTCGTCGGCCTCGTCGGCGGCGAAGGGGCTCACCGACCACCACGGCACGCCCAGCTCGCGCGCCCGCTCCCGGACGTCGGCGATCGGCCACAGCGACGCGGCGCCCAGGTCGATCGGCGCCTCGCCGCCGCCCGCCGAGGCCGCCCAGGACGCCTCCAGGAATTCCTGCGAGGTCGCCACCAGGTCGGCGGCCCGCGTCCGTACCCGCTCCGGGTCGCACACCACCGTCATCGACCCGGCGGGCAGCACGTCGAGCAGCAGCTCCATGGAGTCCACCAGCACCGGGGCCAGCGACTCCATGCCCTCGACCGCGATGCCCTCGGCGATCTTGTCCAGCATTTCACGCAGCTCGGGGTGCGCGACGGCCAGCTCGGCGGCCCGCGCCCGTACGTCGTCGGTGAGCAGCAGCTCGCGGCAGGGCGGCGCCCACAGGCCGTGCTCGGCGACTTCGAGGGAGCGCTGGTCGGCCACCTTGAAGTAGCGGATCTCCTCGACCTCGTCGCCCCAGAACTCCACCCGCAGCGGGTGCTCCTCGGTCGGCGGGAAGACGTCGAGGATGCCGCCGCGCACCGCGAACTCGCCGCGCTTCTCGACCAGCTCCACCCGTGCGTACGCCGCCGCCGCCAGGCCGTCGACGACGGTGCCCAGGTCAGCGGTGCTCCCGTTGGTCAGCGCCACGGGCTCCAGGTCGCCCAGCCCTGTGACCTGCGGCTGGAGCACCGAGCGGATCGGAGCGACCACGACCTGTACGGGGCCGGCCGACGGGTCGTCGGCCCGCGGGTGCGCCAGCCGGCGCAGCACCGCGAGCCGGCGGCCGACGGTGTCGCTGCGCGGGGACAGCCGCTCGTGCGGCAGCGTCTCCCACGCCGGATACTCCACCACGGTGTCGGGGGGCAGCATCGAGCGCAGCGCCGCGGCCAGGTCCTCGGTCTCCCGCCCGGTGGCGGTGACGGCGAGCACCGTGCGGTGCGCCTTCGCGGCGAGCGCCGCGACGGCGAGCGGGCGGGCGGCCGGCGGACCGACCAGGTCCACGTGCGGCCGCGATCCGGAGACCGCGGCCTGGACCGCCTCAGCGAGGGCGCTGTCGGCGACGGCTGCGTCGACCAGACCGTTCAGACTCATGAACATTCCGTCCCGGGGTTTACGGGTTGACGCACGCGGGTGCGCTGGGTGTGCGCCGCGCCGCTGTCCCGCGGGCAACGCGAACCGCCCGACACGTGTCACGGGCCGGGGGTCCTTCCAGCGTACGGCCTCCGGCCCGGGTCCACCGCCGGTACACCCCGCCGCGGGTGCCCCGCGCGAGGCGGCGCCCGGCCGGGGCGCGGGGAACGGCGCGGCCCCGGGACGCCGGGAGGGCGTTCCGGGGCCGGAGCCGAGCCGTACCCGAGCCCGGCCGGGGGGCCAGGACCCGGGTACGGGCGTCAGTCCGTCGCGATGGCGTTCAGGACGTTCATCCGGCCGGCCCGGAAGGCCGGGAGGAGGGCGGCGAGGAGGCCGACCACCGCGGAGCCGATGAAGACGGTCACGATCGTGGTCCAGGGGATCTGCAGGATGCCCAGGCCCTGCGAGGCCAGCACCTTCTGCCCGGTGGCGCCCCAGCCGAGGCCGAGGCCCAGGCCGACGAGGGCGCCGAAGAGGGCGATGACCACCGACTCCAGCCGGATCATCCGGCGCAGCTGGCGCCGCGAGGTGCCGATGGCCCGCATGAGGCCGATCTCCCGGGTGCGTTCGACCACCGACAGGGCCAGGGTGTTCACCACGCCCAGGATGGCGACGATGATCGCGAGGCCCAGCAGCGCGTAGATCATGTAGAGCAGCTGGTTGACCTGGCTCTGGATCAGGTCCTTGTAGTCGGCCTGGTCGCGGACGTCGATCTGCGGGTAGTCCCTGACGGAGGCCTTGAGCGAGGCGTAGGCCTCCTTCTCCTTGCCGTCCACCGCCTTGGCGAACATCATGAAGTCGCCGGGCATCTTGTCCGCGGGCAGGTAGCTGCGGGCGGTGGCGATGTTGGTGAACATCGACCCGTGCTCGATGGTGGTGTCGTCGCTGGTGATCGCGGCGACCTTGAGGTGCGCGGGCCGCCCGCCGGTCATGACGACGGTCAGCTCGTCGCCGAGCTTGACCTTGTGGTCCTTGGCGAAGCCCTCGGGCACGGACATCGCGTTCGTGCCGTAGGCGTCGGCGAGCTTCCCCTGGACGGTCTTGAGTTCCAGGTCCTGCGGATAGGTCGGGTCCGCCGCGCTCAGGTCGCTCTTGACGGTGCTGCCGGACGGCAGCGTGAGCTTGGCGTTGACCACCGTGTAGTGGGTGAAGTGCGTGATGTCCTTCGTCGCGCCCAGCGCCTTCTCGGCGGCCGGGGTGAGGGTCTGGCTGCCGTTGTTGCCGACCTGGATGATGAAGTCCGCGCCGACCGATTTGTCGAGCTGGTCGTTGGCGGAGGCCACCATGGACGAGCCGACCACCGACATGCCGGCGACCAGCGCGAGGCCGATCATCAGCGCGGAGGCGGTGGCGCCGGTACGCCGCGGGTTCCGCAGCGCGTTGCGCTCGGCGAGGCGTCCCATCGGGCCGAAGAAGCGCAGCACCACCGCGCTCACCGCCCGTACGATCACACCGGCCAGCAGCGGGCCGACGATGACGAAGCCGACCAGGGTGAGCAGCACGCCCAGGCCCAGCAGACCGCCGCCGGAGGACGCCTTGTCGGCCTGTCCCGCACCGACCAGGGCGAGCGCGCCGGCCGCGCAGACCAGGATGCCGATCGCGGCGCGGACCCGTCCGGCCCGGCCGTCGGCGGGAGTGCCGGCGTCCCGCAGCGCGGCCATCGGGGAGATCCGTCCCGCCCGGCGGGCCGGGATGTAGGCGGAGACCACGGTGACGATGACGCCGATGGCCAGGCCGATGACCGGCGTGGTGGCCTTGATGGTCAGCTGGGAGGTGTCCAGCTTCATCCCGACCTTGCCCATCAGGTTCATCAGCCCGATGGCCAGGCCGATGCCGCCGCCGATGCCGAGGACCGAGCCGGTGACGCCGAGCAGCACCGCCTCGATCAGCACCGACCTGTTGACCTGCCGGCGGCTGGAGCCGAGCGCCCGCATCAGCCCGATCTCCCGGGTGCGCTGGGCGACCAGCATGGAGAAGGTGTTGACGATCAGGAAGATGCCGACCAGGACGGCGATCCCGGCGAAGCCGAGCATCGCGTACTTCATGAAGTTCAGGAAGCTGCCGAGGTCGTCCTGGTCCTTCTTCTTGGTCTCGGCCGCGGTGTCGATGGTGTAGCCGCTGCCGATGGCCGCCTTGACGTTCTGCTTGAGCTGGTCGTCGGTGGTGCCGGCGGCGGCGGTGAGGCCGAAGCCGGTGTATTGCGACGGATTGCCGAGCAGCCTGGCCTGGGCGGTGGCGGTGTCGATGTAGACGACGGCCGCGCCCGGGTTGGTGGTCTTGAAGGTGGCGATGCCGGAGATGGTGACCTTGAAGTCGCCCGGGGCCGCGATGACCCGCAAGGTGTCGCCGATTCCCAGGTGGTGCTTCTTGGCGGTGTCGGCGTCCAGCACCGCCTGGTCGGCGCCCTGCGGGATGTGGCCGGAGGAGATCTCCACGGCCTTGGTCTCGGTCGGGTCCCAGTTGCTGACGATGGTCGGGGCGCCGGACGACGGGCTGATCTTGTCGTTCTTCGCGTCGGCGACGGTGACGTCCTGGCTGGTGACGTCGGGGTCGGACTTGGCGACGCCCGTCACGTGCAGCAGCTTCTGCTGGAGCGTGGCGGGGACGGTGTCCGGCAGCCCGGTGGCCTGCGCGTCGTCGACCTTCTTGGCGCTGATGGTGACGTCGGAGGCGGTGGAGCCGAAGAGCTTGTCGAAGGTGGCGGTCATGGTGTCGGTGAACACCAGGGTGCCGCAGACGAACGCCACCGACAGCAGGACGGCGATCGCCGAGAGCGCCATTCTGCCCTTGTGCGCGAAGAAGTTGCGCACCGAGGTCTTGAGGACGGTCATGAGGTCCTCCCGCGGCCGTCGAAGGACTTCATGCGCTCGAGGACGGACTCGGCGGTCGGGTTGGCCATCTCGTCGACGATCCGGCCGTCGGCCAGGTAGAGGACCCGGTCGGCGTACGAGGCGGCGACCGGGTCGTGGGTGACCATGACGATGGTCTGGCCGAGGTCGTCGACCGAGCGGCGCAGGAAGCCGAGGACCTCGGCGCCGGCCCGCGAGTCGAGGTTTCCGGTCGGCTCGTCGCCGAAGATGATCTCCGGGCGGGCGGCCAGGGCGCGGGCGACGGCCACCCGCTGCTGCTGGCCGCCGGACAGCTGGGTCGGGCGGTGCTTGAGCCGGCCGGCCAGGCCGACGGTCTCGACGACCCGGTCGAACCACTCGCGGTCGACCTTGCGGCCCGCGATGTCCATCGGCAGCGTGATGTTCTCCGCCGCGTTGAGGGTCGGGAGCAGGTTGAAGGACTGGAAGATGAAGCCGATCTTGTCCCGCCGCAGCTGGGTGAGCTTCTTGTCCTTCATGCCGGTGATCTCGCTGTCGCCGACCCAGATCCGGCCCTCGGTGACGGTGTCGAGTCCGGCGAGGCAGTGCATGAGCGTGGATTTGCCGGAGCCGGACGGCCCCATGATCGCGGTGAAGCGGCCGCGGACGATGTCCACGTCGACCGCGTCCAGCGCGACGACCCGGGTCTCGCCGGAACCGTACGACTTGGTCACCGAGCGACCCGCAGCGGCAACAGCCGAACGTCCTCCGTTGCCCCCGGCCTTGGGAATCGTTACTGCCGTTGTCACTGTGTCTCCCGTGTCGTTGTGGATCGGCCTGCTGTGTGTACATCAGCCTGCTGGAGCCCGCCGCGCTGCACGATGGGGAAGGTCTCCGTCTTGCCGGTGGGGCTATCCCCACCCCGCCCTATGACCGTAAGGACCGCGTAAGGCGGGAACGTCATCCGCCGGTACGAACCTGGGGTCTCCCCAAGTAGGTGCCTCCCCCTAGGGGAAAACCGGCCGGCGCTCCTACCGGGGTAAGGGGCAGGGGCCGAAAGCCGCGGCAAGGCCGCGGAAAAGGCCCGCGGAGATCCGCGGCAGGGCGACGCCGCCAAGTCCGCCCGGCCGGCGGCCGGTTCAGCCGCCCGCGCCGGAACCCGGGCGGCCGTTCGGTTCGGACGCTCGCTCCGGAAACCCGGCGGGCGGCCGGTTCAGTCCGCGGCGAGCGTGAGCCGCGCCGTACGGCCGCCGCCGATCAGCGCGGCGAGCGCCAGGTCGATGTCGGGCCCGGCGTACCAGTCCCCCGCGTGGTCGATGCTGTAGACCCGCCCCTCGGCGTCGATGGCCAGCAGCGCGCCGGAGCCCGGCTCCTCGCCGAGCGGGCTGACCTCGGTCTCCAGCGCCCGGCCGAGGTCGGCGAAGGTCCGCGCCATGTGCAGGCCCAGCGACGGGTCCACGGTGACCGCGCTCGGCGCGACCTGGCGCCCGGGTCCCGAGGCGGCCGGGTAGGCGAGCCCGCCGAATTCGGCCCAGGCCTCGACGGCGGCCGGGAAGACGGCGTGCCGGTGGCCGCCGGGCGACACATGGCTGCGGAGCAGATCGGCCCATTCCTCGGCCTGCTTGATGTCCCAGCGGCCGGGTTCCCAGCCGCCGGCCCGCAGCGCCGCGTCGACGCCGACCGGGAAACGCACACTGACCGCTGCCATCGGGCTGTTCATTCCCCCTCTGCTTCGGCCGCCGGATCGACGGCCCGCACCCCGAAGTGCGCGAGCAGCGGTGCGCAGGAGCGGCAGGGCGGGGCGTACGCCCCGTGCGCCGGGTCGCCGTCCTCGCGTATCCGGCGGGCCGTCAGCTTCGCCCCGCGCAGCGCCTTGCGCGCCTCGCCCTGGGTCAGCGGGCGGCGCGAGGCCCGCCTGCCGCGCTGCGCCTCGACCGCCGCCAGGTGGCGTGAAATGAGCACCGGCTCCGCGCACCGGCCGGTGAAGCGCTCGCGCTGGGCGGCGGGCAGCGCGTCGAGGAACTCCTGCACGATCGGATGCAGGACGGGCGGCTGGTCGCCCTTGGCGCCGGTGCAGGTCAGCACCTCGTCGCGGATCGACAGCGCGGCGGCGACCGCGGGCAGGATGCCGTCCCTGCGGTGCCGCAGCGGCGGCGGTCCCTGCGGGTGCCGCTGCGCGCTCCAGTTCAGCCTGGGGTCGGCGGCCCCCGCCGGCGGAAAGTGAGTTGTCATGTTTTCCGTGCATCCCTCCGTCCGCCCGCCGGAGCGGGCGATCCCCCGTATGTCGATCAGAGTGCCAAACGCGCCACGAGATGGGGAAGCGGAACACGTCCCAGCGCCCATTGTGTGTGGGCCATGTCACCGTCGGGTGACCGAACGCCGACACAGCAGGCACAGCGCGTACACGGCGAACACATGAACGTCACATCCGAAGGACGTACGCGCGAACGACGCCGTACACCGCGGCGGCGCGACAGGGGCGCCGCACAGCCGGGACACAGCGTCCGGCCCGGCATGGACGCAAGGCACCGCGGGCAGGGAGGATCGGCATCCGGCCCGCGCCCGCGGGTCCCCCCACACCGCCGAACCAGGGAATGTGACCTCGATGCACAAGACCCGGCTCCGTCTGGCCGCGGCCGCGCTGCCCGCGCTGCTGCTCGCCGCCGCCTGCTCGTCCTCCACCGACTCCACGAAGGACGCCGACGGCCCGCCGACCGTACTGGCCGGCAAGGCGCCGCTGACCACCGAGCAGCTCAGCAAGGCCCTGGTCACCGACTCCGACGTGCCCGGCTGGACGGTCCAGCCCTCCCAGACGGCCGACTCCTCCGACACCTCCAGGCTGACCGCGGACAAGCCGGTCTGCCAGCCGCTGGCCGACATCACCAGCAGCAATCCGACGATCCACCGGATGGCGTTCATCGGTGCCGCCTTCGCCAAGACCACGGCGACCAGCGGCGCCACCCCGGAGGTCATCAACCAGATGCTGGTGGCCAGCCACGCGCCGGGCGACGCGAAGAAGGTCATCGCCTCGGTGAAGACCGCGCTCGCCGGCTGCACGGGCTTCACCGCCACCGACAGCACCGGCACGAAGACCCCGTTCACCATCAGCAAGGGCCCGGCGGTGCCGACCGGCGACGAGTCGGTGGCGTACGTGATGAACGACGCCGCGGACAAGAAGACCGGCGCCGCGCTGGTGGCCGTCGTGCAGACCGGCGACACCGTGACCGCGTACCTGTCGGTGAAGTCCAGCGGCGGCGCGGGGCCGCTGCCCATCGAGGTGGCGCGCAAGCAGAGCGACAAGCTCAAGGCGGCGCTCGCGGCCAGGAAGTAGCGCGGCGCGGGGCGCCCGGCCGCAACCGGCCTGTGAGCAGCCCCACAGCGGAAAGGGCGGCCCTGTTGCCGTAAAGTCGCGCGGCAACGGGCCGCCGCCGCCCGCGGGATCGCCGTCGCCCGTGGGACGCCGGGGACGGACACGACACAGGGGATCGCACCGATGCCGATACGCGCAGACCATCGCCTACTGACCGGTAGGCGGGCCGTGGCCGCCGCCGCGCTGCTGCCCGCCCTCGCGCTCGCCACCGGCTGCGGCGGCGGTGGTGGTGACAGCGGCAAGGACAAGCCGGGGCCGGTCAAGGCGTCGGGCGCGGTGTCCATCGCCAAGCTGACGTCGGCGCTGCTGACCTCCTCCGACCTGCCGCATGTGCAGGTGCTGCCGGCCGGCAGCAAGCAGCAGTTGCTCGGCGAGGCGCAGAAGGCCGACACGGCGGCCTGCCAGCCGGTGCTCGACCAGTGGAGCAGCCAGCCCAAGCACCCGCGGCAGACCTACACCGGCGCGATGGTCACCGACACCACGGACAAGGACAAGGGCGCCAAGGAGATCTCGCTGACCGTCATCGCCTCCTACAAGCCGGGCGACGCGACCGCGGTCCTGACCGAGCTGGCCGCCTCGGTGGCCGCCTGCCACGGTTTCGGCGTGGTGCGCGGCGGCGTCACCACCCACTTCGAGGTACGGCCCGCGACCACCGCGTCGGGGCTCGGCGACCAGCAGGTCACGTACACGATCGGCGACCCCGCCAAGGGCGCCGCGGGCCAGGTGCTGGTCACCGTGGCCAGGGCCGGCGACGCGACGGCGGCGTACGAGACGGTGCGCGCCGACCACAAGCCGGCGACGCTGCGCCGCACGATCCCGGTCAAGCAGGTCGACAAGCTCCGCGCCGCGGCCAAGGGCGACTGAGCACGGCCCGGCAGGCGCGTAAGGCGCGGCAATGTGCCGCGCGGGACCGCCGCGCCCGGCCGCGTCCCGCACCGGCGCAAGGGCCGGTCAGCGCACCTGCGACAGGCCAGGACATCAGGCCCTAGGCTGTCGTCATCACCCGTACGCACCAGGGGGCAGAGTCATGACGACAGGTCGGCAAGGGCTGGGGGCAGCGCCTCCCGACCCCGGAGCGGGAGGCAGGACCGCGCCGCCGAACGCGGCCTACGCCGGACAGGTCGTGCACTTCCCCGACCCGCTGCGGGCCGGCCGCCACCCGCAGGGTGTCTGGATCGACGACGAGGGGCACCCCGACTTCTCGCCGTACGCCCGCGCCGCGGCCGAGATAGCCGAGCCGCCCGACGGGTTCGGCATCGACGAACTGCGGCTGACCGACTATGTGTCGGCCAATGCCGCGCTGCACGCCTCGGGCCACGAGCTGTGGGGCAGCCTGCCCCCGGTGGCCACCCCGCACGGCTGGACCTGGCACCACGTGGCGGGCACCCGCCGGCTCGAACTGGTCCCCGTCGGGGTCAAGGCGCTGCTGCGGCACCACGCCGGGCTCGCGGAATCCGTCGCGGACCACGCCAAGCGCGGCACACGTCCGCTCCAGGAGACCAGGCCGGTGCATTTCGCGCTGCCCAAGGACCCGGCGGCGGTCAGCGAGGCGCAGGTGCGGGACGTCGAGGAGGAGTTGGGCTACCGGCTGCCGGGCTCCTACCGGGCCTTCCTGAAGGCGGCGGGCGGCTGCGCGCCGCGCGGGGTCGCGCTCGACCCGGAGCTGGGGCTGCTGATCGACCAGCCGTTCTTCACCGTCCGCGACACCGCGGCGGCCAACGACCTGGTCTACGTCAACAAGTGCCTGCGCGACCACCTCACCAAGGACTACCTGGCCATCGGCTACATCCAGGGCGGCCTGCTCGCGGTGAAGGTGAGGGGCGAGGCCACGGGCTCGGTGTTCTTCTGCTCCTACGACGACGCGCGCGACGGCGAGCGCTGGGACAGCCCGGCCGACCGGGTGGCCGAACTGCTGCTGCCCTGCGGCGACTCGGTCGACGCGTTTCTGCTGCGCCTCGCGGGCAATCCGCCGGAGCTGGAGACGGTCGCGAACCTGATGGTCGACGGCGGTTTCGCCACCGCCGTCGCGGTGGAGGGGTGAGCCGGACATGGTGACTTTCGCTCAGGCGCAGGAGCGCGCGGAGCACTGGATCAACGGCGATGTGCCGCCGTATCAGCACCGCGAGATCCGGGTCCGCGAATTCGACCTCGGCTTCGTCGTCTGGTCCGAGCCGCGCGAAGGCGGCCCTTCGGCGGACGACGGCGGCGACGTCAGGGTGGTCATCGCCTGTGACAGCGGGGACGCCACCTTGTGGCCCGCCCTGCCCGTCGGCGAACTGATCCGCCGCTATGAGGAGGAGTACGGCGCAGTGCCGAACGACGCGGCGCCCGAGCCGCCCCAGCGCATCGACCTGGAGGCGACGTCCTTCCTGCTGAGCCCGCCGCAGTGGCTCCAGGACGCGGCCGACCGGATGGGCATCCCCGACCGCAGGGCGGACTCCGGCAGCCGGCCCGAGCCCGGCGGCAGCGACGGGGCGGGGACGCCCTCGGCCGACTCCTCGGGCCGGATCGACTACCGGCGGCCCGCCGCCGCGCAGAGCGCGCCCCAGGAGCCGGGAGACGCCGACCAGCGACGCCCCGCCGCCGCGTCCGAGGAGTCGGGCGGCATCGACTACGTCCGCAGGTCGGCCGCCGCGCCCGAACAGGAAACGCCGCGGGAAGCGCCGCAGGAAGGCGACAGTTGGGCGGGCAAGACGGTCAGCGACACGGGCGAGGGCCAGTCGGTGCCGGTCCCCGCGACCGTCTTCGCGCCGCCGATCAGCGGCGCGGACCTGCCCGAGGAGGAGCCGCGGCACGGTGCGTCCGAGGCGCGGACCAAGCTGCTGCCCGGCGGCAGCGGTTCGCCCGAGCCGCTGCCCGCCCCGCCCGCGCGGCCGGGTCCGCCCGCGCCTGCCCCGGCGCAGGGCGGTGTGCCGCACACGGTGGGCGGCTCCGCCTATCCCCCGCCGGCCGGCCCCGCCGCCGCCCTGCCGCCGCCCGCCGCGAACAGCGCCGCCGGCAGCGGACCACGCGGCGCCGCGGACATAGCAGGCCTGGAGACGGCGAAGGCGGCCCGCGGCAGTGTGCCGCCGATTCCCCCGTCCCCGCAGGGCGGTACGCCCCCGCCGCCGTACGGGGGCGGTCCCGCAGCACCCCCGCCGCCGCCCCCGTACGCGGGCGGCACGGGCACGCCTCCCCCGCCGCCTTACGGTGGCGGACCGGGCACACCGCCGCCGGCGCCTTACGCGGGCGGACCCGCAGCGCCTCCGCCCCCGCCGCCGTATGGGGGCGGTACAAACACGCCGCCCCCGCCGCCCTACGCGGGCGGACCCGCCACGCCCCCGCCGACGCCTCCGCCTCCGGCCAGCAACGACCCGCACTACGCCGCCACCATGCTCGCCGGACCCGCGGTCACCGGGCCGCCCGCGCCCTTCCCCGGGGCGCCCGGCCCCGGCACACCCCCGCCGCCGCCCCCGTACGCGGGCGGCACGGGCACCCCTCCCCCGCCGCCGCCGTACGCGGGCGGACCCGCCGCACCACCGCCGCCGCCTCCGGCCAGCAACGACCCGCACTACGCCGCCACCATGCTCGCCGGACCCGCGGTCACCGGGCCGGCTCTGGGCGGCGGCACACCGCCGCCCCCGCCGCCCGGGCCCTTCGCCGGTGCGGGACCGGCCGCGCCGCCGCCCGCACCCGCGTACGGCTATCCGCAGCCGCCCGCCGGTGTGCCGACCGTGGGACCCGGCTACATGGCGGTGCTGCGCTACCGCGGCCAGGACGGCAGCGAGCAGCAGCTGATCCGGCGGTCGGCGCCCGGCACCCCGCATCCCGAGTGGCAGATCCTGCACGAACTGCGGTCGGCCGGGGTGCGCCCGGAGCAGGTGCTCGAACTGCACACGGAGCTGGAGTCCTGCGACCTGCCCGGCGGTTACTGCACCCGGATGATCCGGGAGACCTGGCCGCAGGTGCGGATCAGCCACACCGCCCCCTACGGCAGGGACCACGCGAGCCGCCGGCAGGGCGTACAGCACCTGCTGACGCACCAGGGCGAACTGCACCAGGTGGCGGGCGCCCCCGCCCGCCCGCAGCCGCAGCGGGTGCCGATGCCCGACCCGCACACCGTGCTGCGGGTGCCGCCGGTCGGTCTGGACGTGATCGGGCAGGAACTGGCGGGCGCCTTCGGGCCGCCCGGGATCTTCCGGTTCGACCAGCGGGCCGTCTCCCGGCAGGGGGTGCCCGACATCGTGGCGCAGACCCTGATGTGGGCCGGACTGCCGGTGGACTTCGGGCCGTTCTTCTGGGCGCAGGCCCAGCCCGGCCAGCCGGTGCCGACGCTGGCGGAGCTGGCCGCCTCCCGCGGTGTGCAGCCGGCCGCGGACGCGGGCTCGTACCTGGTGATGGGCAACGACTTCGGCCGTCAGCTGTGCGTGCAGTACGGCACCGCGCACATTGTGGCGCTGCCGCTGGAGGGGGGACCCGCGGGTTCGCCTCCCGCGGCGCCGCAGTTCGTGAACTCCAGCCTGCCCGAATTCGCCCGCAGCCTGGCGCTGCTGGGCCGGATGTGGCGGCTGCGGATCGGGCTCACGCCCGAGCAGGCGGGGCACTGGACGGTGGACTTCCAGGCGCAGCTGGCCGCCCAGGACCCGGCGGCGATCGCGTCGCCCGACAACTGGTGGTCGGTGCTGATCGAGCAGATGTGGGACGGGCTGCTGTAACGGGCGGACCGTTCACCGCGGCAGGCCGCGGAGGGCCGGGCGGAAGGGTTCGCACCCTTCCGCCCGGCCCTCCGGCGTTTTCCGGGTAGGAGAGCAGTCGGAGTGTCGTAGCTCGTACAATTCGGTCATAAGTCATAAATGGAGACGAAGGAACGGCGAGGTCACCAGCGGTACGCCAGCGGGCAAGAGGGGCAGACGGATGAGCAGCAACACGACCGCATCGTCAACAGGCTTCGAGCAGACGCGCGGGCGCGCCCACGGCTATCGCCCCGACCAGGTGGACCGCTTCCTCGAAGAGCTGTCGGAGGACCGCGACGCCGCCTGGGAACGCGCCGCCCGGCTCACCGTCCTCGCCAATGAGATGGACGCGGAATGCGTCGCCCTGCGCGAACAGGTCGGCGCCCTCCCGCCGGAGACCTTCGCGGCTCTCGGTCCCGGCGCCCAGGAGCTGATGCAGCTGGTCGAGGAAGAGGCCGCGGCCGTGCGGGAACGCGCCGAGACCGAGGCGCAGTACGCCAGGGACGCCGCCGAGACCGCCCGCCGCACCCTCCAGGACGAGGCCCGTGCCGCCGCCTCGGCCCGGCTGGCCGCCGCCGAGGACCAGGCCCAGCGGACGCTCGACCAGGCGTGCGGCCACGCCGCCGAAATCCTCGGCCAGGCCCGCGCCGAGGCGGACGCCGTACGCGGCGAGGCCGAGCGCACGCTCGACGCCATGCAGGCGGACGTCGACCGCAGTACGGCCGAGGCCGACAAGGAGCGGCAGGAACGCCTCGACACCCTCGAACACGAACTCGCCGAGCGCGAGGCCGGCGTCGACAGCCGGCTGGCCGATGTCCTCGCCGACGCGGAGCGGCAGCTCGACGCGGCGCACAAGGAGCGGGCCGCCGCCGAGGAGGCGCTGCGCACCGAGCAGGAGGAGGCCGAGCAGCGCGCCTCCTCGACGCTCGCGCAGGCACGGCTGCACGAGGACCGCGTCCGGCGCGAGAGCGAGCGTGCGCTGCGCACCCACGAGGAGCACCGCGACGAGATCCGCGCCCACCTCGCCCATGTCCGCACCACACTGGCCGCCCTCACCGGCCGCCACGCCCCGCCCCCCGACGAGCAGTAGCCCCCGGCCCGTCGCCGCGGCCATGCACGACGCCGTCACCCTGCACGGATGCGCCACCCTGCACGGAGCCGCGGCCCTGCGCGGAGGCGTCACCACTGACGAAGCCGCAGCCCGCGCATGAAGCGAAGCCGTCGCCATGGACCGCGCCGTCGCGGGGAGCCGTCGCCATGGAAGCGCCCGCCTCGGCGCACCCGCGCGGTCAGGCGCTGCGCAACGGCACCATGGCCGAGACACGGAAGCCGCCGTCCGCGGTCGGTCCCGCGGCGAAGCCGCCGCCATGTGCGGTGACCCGCTCCTTCATGCCGAGCAGTCCGTGGCCGCCGCTGGGCAGCGCGGCCTGCGCGGAGCCGTCGGAGGGGCCGTTGGTGATGAGGACCGCGACCTCCGCCTCGCGGTAGGCCAGCAGGACGACCGCCTTCGCGCCTGCCGCGTGCTTGTGCACATTGGTGAGCGCTTCCTGCACGACGCGGTAGACCGTGGCCTCGATCCGCGCCCCGCACGGCCGCTCCGCGCCCTCGACGGTCAACTCGACGCCCATTCCCGCCGCCTGCGACTCCTCGATGAGCGCGGCGAGCCGCGCGAGGCTGGGACCGTCCGCCGCGACCTCCGCCCGCACCGCGTCCGCCCGCACGGCGGCGACCTGTACGGGCGCGGCGGCCGTCCGCAGGACCCCCAGCATCTGGCGCAGTTCGGTGAGCGCCTGCCGGCCCATGTCGCCGAGCAGTTCCGCGCTGGCCGACGCCTTCTGCGGGTCCTTGAGCGCGACCGCCTTGAGTGCGGCGGCGTGCACGACCATCAGGCTCACCCGGTGGGCGACGACGTCGTGCATGTCGCGGGCGATGCGCGTCCGCTCCTCCGCCCTGGCCCGCTCCGCCCGCTCGACGGCCTTCTCCGCGAGCAGCTCCAGTTCCCGTTCCAGTCCGTCGGCGCGCTCCCGCAGGCTCTCCACCAGTCGGCGCCTGGCGCGTACGTAGAGGCCGAGCAGCACCGGAGGACCGGTCAGGCCGAGCGCCATGAGAGCGGAGACGATCAGCGTCAGCGGCATCCCCATGGAGGTGCCGTCGTCGGAGTTGCGCAGATTGTCCTGGAATTGGAGGAAGGCGACCAGCAGGGTGCCGAAGCCGTTCATCCCGGCGAGCGCGGTGGTGATCCGCCGCGGCACCTCGGAGGCGGCCAGCGTGTAGAGGCCGACCAGGGACAGCAGGAAGCCCATCTGGGCCGGCGTCATGGCGATGCCGACCAGCACCACCGTGACCGGCCAGCGGCGCCGCAGCACCAGGACCGAGCCGACGCACACCCCGAGCAGCGCCCCCGCGCTCGGCAGGATGCCGGTGCGGTCGGCGAAGGTCGCACCCTCGAAGGCGCACTCGATCGCGGAGACCGCGGCCAGCACCAGGTCCAGGACGAAGCTGCGCCGCCGCTGCCACCACCACCAGCCGGCGCGGGGCGGCACCACCGCCGCGATGGCGGCTGCCGCACCTCCTCCGGCGCCGTCGTCCGGTACGTGCGCCCCCGTCGTACTCATGGCGTCCAGCGTAGGCGGTGCCCGCACCGGTGCACCGGCCGCATACCGGCCGGGTGCCGCAGCGTCACCGGCGGGTCTCCCGCTGTCCATCCCCGCGCCGCCCGGCGCCGCCGCGCTGTCCGCCAGATGGGCTGGCCGTCTCGCCGGGCGGGCCGCGACCTATCCTTGAACGGCCGGACAGCGCGGTCCGCGAGTACGCCGTCCACTTCCCCTGCACAAGGAGCCGCACCTGTGAGCAGCGCCGACACCGCCCCGGACAGCAGTACCGCCAGCAGTACCGCCCTGCGTGCCGACATCCGACGCCTGGGGGAGCTGCTGGGCGGCACCCTGGTGCGGCAGGAGGGCCAGGAACTGCTCGACCTGGTCGAGAAGGTCCGTGCCCTGACCCGCAGCGACGGCGAGGCCGCCGCCGCGCTTCTGGGCGACACCGACCTGGAGACCGCCGCGAAGCTGGTCCGCGCCTTCTCCACCTACTTCCACCTGGCGAACGTCACCGAGCAGGTGCACCGCGGCCGGGACCTGCGGGCCCGCCGGGCGCTCGAGGGCGGCCTGCTCGCCCAGACCGCCGACCTGCTCAAGGACGGCGACCCCGAGCACGTGCGCGAGTCCGTGCGCAATCTCAACGTGCGGCCGGTCTTCACCGCGCACCCCACCGAGGCGGCCCGCCGCTCGGTGCTGAACAAGCTGCGGCGGATCGCCGAGCTGCTGGAGGACGGCCACGGCGCCGGCGAGGGCAGCACCGGCGACCGGCGGCGCGCCGACCTGCGGCTGGCCGAGAACATCGACCTGCTGTGGCAGACCGACGAGCTGCGGGTGGTACGCCCCGAGCCCGCCGACGAGGCGCGCAACGCGATCTACTACCTCGACGAGCTGCACGCGGTCGCGGTCGGCGACGTCCTGGAGGACCTGGCCGCCGAGCTGGAGCGGGTCGGCGTGCCGCTGCCGCCAGGGACCCGCCCGCTGACCTTCGGCACCTGGATCGGCGGCGACCGGGACGGCAATCCCAATGTGACCCCCGAGGTGACCTGGGACGTGCTGATCCTCCAGCACGAGCACGGCATCACCGACGCGCTAGAACTGGTCGACTTCCTGCGCGGCGCGCTGTCCAACTCGATCCGCAACTCCGGCGCGAGCAGCGAGCTGCTCGACTCGCTCGCCACCGACCTGGTGGCGCTGCCCGAGATCAGCCCGCGCTACAAGCGGCTGAACGCCGAGGAGCCCTACCGGCTCAAGGCCACCTGCATCCGGCAGAAGCTGATCAACACCCGCGAGCGGCTGGCCGGCGGCACCCCGCACGTCCCGGGCCGCGACTACCTGGGCACCGCGGGCCTGCTGGAGGACCTCCAGCAGATCCAGGACTCGCTGCGCGCCCACCGCGGCGGCCTGATCGCCGACGGCCGGATGGACCGGACGATCCGCACCCTGTCGGCCTTCGGCCTGCAACTGGCCACGATGGACGTCCGCGAGCACGCCGAGGCCCACCACCACGCGCTGGGCCAGCTCTTCGACCGGCTCGGCGAGGAGTCCTGGCGGTACGCGGACATGCCGCGCGACTACCGCCGCAAGCTGCTCGCCAAGGAGCTGCGCTCGCGCCGCCCGCTGGCGCCGACCCCGGCGCCGCTGGACGAGGCGGGCGCCAAGACGCTCGGCGTCTTCCACACCATCAGCGAGGCCTTCGTGCGCTTCGGCCCGGAGGTCGTGGAGTCGTACATCATCTCGATGTGCCTGGGCTCCGACGACGTCTTCGCCGCCGCCGTGCTCGCCCGCGAGGCGGGGCTGATCGACCTGCACACCGGGGTCGCGAAGATCGGCATCGTGCCGCTGCTGGAGACCACCGACGAGCTGAAGATCGCCGACAAGCTGCTGGACGAGATGCTGTCCGACCCGTCCTACCGGCGGCTGGTGTCGCTGCGCGGCGACGTGCAGGAGGTGATGCTCGGCTACTCCGACTCCTCGAAGTTCGGCGGCATCACCACCTCGCAGTGGGAGATCCACCGGGCCCAGCGCCGGCTGCGCGACGTGGCGCACCGGCACGGGGTGCGGCTGCGGCTCTTCCACGGCCGCGGCGGCACCGTCGGCCGCGGCGGCGGCCCCTCGCACACCGCGATCCTCGCCCAGCCGTGGGGCACCCTGGAGGGCGAGATCAAGGTGACCGAGCAGGGCGAGGTCATCTCCGACAAGTATCTGATCCCGTCGCTGGCCAGGGAGAATCTGGAGCTGACGGTCGCCGCCACGCTCCAGGCGTCCGCCCTGCACACCGCGCCCCGGCAGTCCGACGAGGCGCTGGCCCGCTGGGACGCGGCGATGGACATCGTCTCGGAGGCCGCCCACGGCGCCTACCGCACGCTGGTCGAGGACCCCGACCTGCCGCCGTACTTCTTCGCCTCCACCCCCGTCGACCAGCTCGGCGAGCTGCACCTGGGCTCGCGCCCGTCGCGCCGCCCCGACTCGGGGGCGGGCCTGGACGGGCTGCGCGCCATCCCGTGGGTCTTCGGCTGGACGCAGTCCCGGCAGATCGTCCCCGGCTGGTTCGGCGTCGGGACGGGCCTGAAGGCGGCCCGTGAGGCGGGCCTTGACTCGGTCCTGGAGGAGGCGCACGGGCAGTGGCACTTCTTCCGCAACTTCCTGTCCAACGTCGAGATGACGCTGGCCAAGACCGACCTGCGGATCGCCCGCCACTACGTCGACAGCCTGGTGCCCGACGAGCTCAAGCACGTCTTCGAAACGATCGAGGCCGAGCACGAGCTGACCGTGCGTGAGGTGCTGCGGCTGACCGGCGAGTCGGAGCTGCTCGCCGCCAGCCCGGTCCTGGCGCAGACCTTCCACATCCGCGACCAGTACCTCGACCCGATCTCCTACCTCCAGGTCACCCTGCTGGCCCGCCAGCGGGAAGCCGCCGCACGCGGCGAGACCCCCGACCCGCTGCTGTCCCGCGCGCTGCTGCTGACGGTCAACGGCGTGGCGGCGGGCCTGCGCAACACCGGCTGAGCCCGGCCCCGCACCGGCAGGTCCGCCCCCGCGCCCGTCCGGGCCGGGGGCGGACCTGTCAGTTCTTGCGGTGACCGATCAGCCGGGGGCGCGGTTCGAGGCCGGACAGGCCGTTCCAGGACAGGTTGACCAGGTGGGCGGCCACCTCGGACTTGTCGGGGCGCTGGGCGTCCAGCCACCACTGGCCGGTCAGCGCGACCATGCCGACCAGGGCCTGCGCGTACATCGGGGCGAGCTTGGGGTCGAAGCCGCGCTGCTTGAACTCGTGGCCGAGGATGTCCTCGACCTGGGTGGCGATGTCGCTGATCAGCGACGCGAAAGTGCCGGTGGACTGGGCGACGGGCGAGTCGCGCACCAGGATGCGGAAGCCGTCGGTGTACTGCTCGATGTAGTCGAGCAGCGCGAAGGCGGCCTGTTCGAGGAGTTCACGCGGATGGCCGCCGGTGAGGGCGCCGGTGACCATGTCGAGCAGCCGGCGCATCTCCCGGTCGACCACGACGGCGTACAGGCCCTCCTTGCCGCCGAAGTGCTCGTAGACCACCGGTTTGGACACGCCGGCCTTGTGGGCGATCTCCTCGACCGACGTGCCCTCGAAGCCGCGTTCCGCGAACAGCGTCCGACCGATGTCGAGCAGTTGCTCGCGGCGCTCCTTGCCGGTCATACGGACCCGGCGGGCGCGGCGCACGGCGGGTGCGGGGGCGGTGTCAGGCCTGGTCTGACCGGAGGTGGCCGGATCGGGTGGGACCGGTGGGGCCGGGGGGGTCGTCGTCGCCCTGTCGTCTCTGCCGTCGCTCACTGCTCAATCATGCCGCTTCACTGATGCTTTCTTTACGCCGGGCGGCGATCCGTTCGGCGGACGGCCAGCGCACGTCGGTCGCCCAGCCGGCGAGTTCGAACCAGCGGATGAGGCGGGCGCTGGAGTCGACCTGGCCGCGCAGGACGCCGTGCCGGGCGGAGGTGGGGTCGGCGTGGTGGAGGTTGTGCCACGACTCGCCGCAGGACAGCACCGCGAGCCACCACACGTTGCCCGAGCGGTCCCGCGACTTGAACGGGCGCTTGCCGACCGCGTGGCAGATGGAGTTGATGGACCACGTCACATGGTGCAGCAGGGCCACCCGAACGAGCGACCCCCAGAAGAACGCGGTGAAGGCGCCGTACCAGGACATCGTGACCAGGCCGCCCACCAGCGGCGGCAGCATCAGCGAGATCACCGTCCACAGCCAGAAGTCGCGGGAGATCCGCCGGATCGCCGGGTCCTTGACCAGGTCGGGGGCGTATTTGCCCTGCGAGGTCTGCTCCTCGTCGAAGAGCCAGCCCATGTGCGCCCACCACAGGCCCTTCATCAGCGCGGGCAGCGTCTCGCCGTACCGCCACGGGCTGTGCGGGTCGCCTTCCGCGTCGCTGAACTTGTGGTGCCTGCGGTGGTCGGCGACCCAGCGCACGATCGGGCCCTCGACGGCCATCGAGCCGGCGATGGCCAGCGCGATCTTCAGCGGCCTGTTGGCCTTGAACGAGCCGTGGGTGAAGTGCCGGTGGAAGCCGATGGTGATGCCGTGGCAGCCCAGGTAGTACATACCCACCATCAGGCCGACGTCGAGCCAGCTCATGCCGCGGCCCCAGGCCAGCGGCACCGCGGCGGCCAGCGCGACGAAGGGAATGCAGATGAAGAGCAGGAGCGCGATCTGCTCGATCGAGCGCTTGCTCTCGCCACCGAGGGTGCCGAGATACGGCGACTCCTGTCCTGGCGTCCCGGGGTCCGGTTCCCGGGACCCGGTGATCACGTCCGTCTGTGTGGTCATGTGTGTCCCTTGCGGATGTGGAAGTGGGGGGGCTGTATCTGGGGTTACGTCCGTAACCTACGCCGCCGTAAGTATTGCAGCGGTGCACGGCGGACGACAGGACCGTGGCCGTCGTCCGCCGAACGATCTCTACCCGGATCTCCGTCGCGTCCACCCCGCCGGGTACGGCATGATGGGACCGACTGCCCGGCCATCCCGACGCGACAACGGGAGGGCCGAGTTGATCCGCCGTGGTGTAATGGCAGCACTGGGGCTTTTGGTGCCTTAAGTCCGGGTTCGAATCCTGGCGGCGGAGCTGTACGCGGTCGTATCGGGGAAGCCCTCGGTATCCTGCGGGTTGTCCTGCACTCGAAAGCCCAGGAGTCTCCCCCGTGAGCCCCACACGCCCGGCTGCCGTCGTCGTCCTCGCCGCGGGTGAGGGCACACGCATGAAGTCGGCCACCCCGAAGGTCCTGCACCCGATCTGCGGCCGTACGCTGCTCGGCCACGTGGTCGCCGCCGCCCGCGCCCTGGACCCGGAGCAGCTGGTCGTGGTCGTCGGACACGGGCGCGAGCAGGTCACCGAGCACCTGGCGGCGGCCGACCCGGCGGCGCTGACCGCCGTGCAGGACGAGCAGAACGGCACGGGGCACGCGGTCCGCGTCGGCCTCGGCGAGCTGGCCGCGCAGGGCGTCACCCCGGACGGCACCGTCGTGGTGACCTACGGCGACACGCCGCTGCTGACCGCGCAGACCCTGGCCACCCTGGTGTCCGCGCACCAGGCCGACGGCAACGCGGTGACGGTGCTGACCGCGAAGGTGCCCGACCCGAACGGCTACGGGCGGATCGTGCGGGACCTGACCGACGGCCAGGTCACCGCGATCGTCGAGCAGAAGGACGCCTCGCCCGACCAGCAGGCCATCACCGAGATCAACTCCGGGGTCTACGCCTACGACGCCGCCCTGCTCGCCCAGGCGCTCGGCAGGATCACCACGGACAACGCGCAGGCCGAGGAGTATCTGACCGACACTCTGGCGATCCTGCGCGAGGCCGGGCACCGGGTCGGCGCGTACACGGCGGCCGACCACCAGGAGATCGCCGGGGTGAACAACCGGGTGCAGCTCGCCGAGGCCCGCCGGGTCCTCAACGACCGGCTGCTGCACCGCGCCATGCTGGACGGCGCCACCGTGGTGGACCCGGCGTCCACCTGGCTGGACGCCGACGTGGTGCTGGAGCGCGACACCCTGATCCACCCCAACACGCAGCTGCTCGGCGCCACCAGGGTGGCCGAGGGCGCCGAGGTCGGCCCGAACTGCACGCTCACCGACACAGTGGTCGGCGCGGGCGCCCGGGTGTCGAACACCGTGGCGCAGGAGGCGGAGATCGGCCCCGAGGCGAGCGTCGGCCCGTACGCGTACCTGCGGCCCGGCGCCAAGCTCGGCCGGGGCGCCAAGGCGGGCACGTACGTCGAGATGAAGAACGCCTCGATCGGCGACGGCACCAAGGTGCCGCACCTGAGCTATGTGGGTGACGCCACCATCGGCGAGCACACCAACATCGGCGCGGCCAGCGTCTTCGTCAACTACGACGGCGAGGCCAAGCACCACACCACGATCGGCAGTTACTGCAAGACCGGCTCCGACAACATGTTCGTCGCACCGGTGGTGGTCGGCGACGGCGCCTACACGGCGGCCGGCTCGGTGATCACGAAGGACGTGCCCGCCGGGTCGCTCGCGGTGGCCCGCGGGCAGCAGCGCAACATCGAGGGCTGGGTCGCCCGCAAGCGCCCGGGCAGCGCCGCCGCGCATGCCGCGGAACGCGCCAAGCGGGACGAATAGCACCTGGCGGCGGTCGGCGCGGCAGGTCTTCGAACGAGTGAGCCGCGCCTTTCCGCGAGTCCCGCACGCGTTGTCGAACGGGTGAGTGAGGGGCGTCTCATCAGCCCTTCCGAGGTGCACAGATGCGCCGGAGGGGGCGTACCGTGTGGGGTGCACACAATTCCGCCAGCACGCCCTCTTCGGGGCGTCGCTGTGTCGAACACCAGTCGAACACCAAGGAGACGGTGCAGTGACCGGGATCAAGACGACCGGTGAGAAGAAGTTGATGCTCTTCTCCGGCCGCGCCCACCCCGATCTGGCGGAGGCGGTGGCACGGGAACTCGGAGTCGAGCTGGTGCCGACCAAGGCTTTCGACTTCGCCAACGGCGAGATCTATGTGCGGTTCCAGGAGTCGGCGCGCGGCGCCGACTGCTTTTTGATCCAGAGCCACACCCGCCCCATCAACCAGTGGATCATGGAGCAGCTGATCATGCTGGACGCCCTGAAGAGGGCTTCGGCACGCAGCATCACCGTGATCGTCCCCTTCTACGGCTATGCCCGGCAGGACAAGAAGCACCGCGGCCGCGAGCCGATCTCGGCCCGGCTGATCGCCGACCTGTTCAAGACCGCGGGCGCCGACCGCATCCTGACCGTCGACCTGCACACCGACCAGATCCAGGGCTTCTTCGACGGCCCTGTCGACCATCTCTTCGCCCTGCCGATCCTGGCGGACTACGTCGGCGCCAAGGTGGACCGCGACAAGCTGACCGTGGTCTCGCCGGACGCCGGCCGGGTCAGGGTCGCCGACCGCTGGTGCGACCGGCTGGGCGCGCCGCTGGCCATCGTGCACAAGCGCCGCGACCCGGACGTCGCCAACCAGGTGAAGGTCCACGAGGTTGTCGGTGACGTCAAGGGCCGGGTCTGCGTCCTGGTCGACGACATGATCGACACCGGCGGTACGATCTGCGCCGCCGCGGACGCGCTGTTCGCCAATGGCGCCGAGGACGTCATCGTCACCGCCACCCACGGCGTGCTGTCCGGGCCGGCCGCCGACCGGCTGAAGAACTCCCGGGTCAGCGAGTTCATCCTCACCGACACCCTGCCGACCCCCAACGAGCTGAAACTCGACAAGATCACCGTGCTGTCGATGGCGCCGACCATCGCCAACGCCGTGCGCGAGGTCTTCGAGGACGGCTCGGTGACCAGCCTGTTCGAGGACTCGCACTGACCTCGGCCTGACCGCGTCCCGTCCTCGGCCTGTTCCCACCCCGCCGGGGCACGACGCCGCAGAATCGGTACATCACAGGATGTACCGGGAGATCGATTTCGTCCGGGGCCTTCCCGCCGGTTACGCTGTCCGCGTTGCTCGGCGAGGGAGGCCCCGGACGTCTGTCGGTCCGGACCCGGCTCCGTTATCGACGCGCTCCTCGTAACTGTGGATCGGCCCGTCGGGGCCGGGCGACCGTACCGTCTGCCACCACGAGGAGTGAACCTCATGTCCGAGGTCAAGATCGCCGCTCAGCAGCGCACCGAGTTCGGCAAGGGCGCCGCCCGCCGGATCCGCCGTGCCAACCAGGTCCCCGCCGTCATCTACGGCCACGGCGCCGACCCCCAGCACGTCTCGGTCCCCGGCCACGAGCTGCTGCTCGCGCTGCGTACCGCGAACGTCCTGATCTCGCTGGACATCGACGGCAAGGCCGAGCTGGTCATCCCCAAGGCGGTGCAGCGCGACCCGCTGCGCGGCTTCATCGAGCACGTCGACCTGCTGTCGGTCAAGCGCGGCGAGAAGGTCACCGTCGAGATCCCGGTCACCGCCGAGGGCGAGCTGGCCCCGGGCGGCAACCTGCTGGAGCACGTGCTCAACACCCTGCCGGTCGAGGCCGAGGCCACCCACATCCCCGAGGGCGTCACGGTCAGCGTCGAGGGCCTGGAGGCCGGCGCCTCCATCCTCGCCAAGGACATCGCGCTGCCGAAGGGCACCACGCTGGCCGTCGACGAGGACGCCGTCGTGATCCAGGTCGTGTCCGCGCAGGCCGAGGCCGCCGACGAGACCGAGGACGAGGCGGGCGTCGAGGACGCCGCTCCCGCCGAGGAAGCCGCCTCGGAAGAGGCCTGATCCGGCGTCGCCGGCCAGGCGACTCCCGGCCGCCGCCGTACCCTGCGGGGTGCGGCGGCGGCCGTGCGTTCCGCCGCCGCGGGACCCGCGGCGGGCCGGACCCCGCCCCGACACCTGGAGACGTGGATGACCGACAGCACAGCGCCCTGGCTGGTGGCCGGCCTGGGCAATCCGGGACCGGAATACGCGGCGAACCGGCACAACATCGGCTTCATGGTCGCCGACCTGCTGGCCGAGCGGATCGGCGGGCACTTCAAGCGGTCGGGCAAGGCGCAGGCCCAGGTCGTGGAAGGCAGGATCGGCCCGCCGGGACCCCTGAGCCGCCGGGTGGTGCTGGCCAAGCCCATGACGTTCATGAACCTGTCCGGCGGCCCGGTGACCGCGCTCAAGGACTTCTACAAGGTGCCGACCGAGCGGATCATCGCCGTCCACGACGAACTGGACATCCCCTACGCCGCCTTGCGGCTCAAGCTCGGCGGCGGCGACAACGGCCACAACGGGCTCAAGTCGATCACCAAGTCGCTCGGCGCGGACTATCTGCGGGTACGGGCCGGGATCGGCCGCCCGCCCGGGCGGATGGACGTGGCCGCCTTCGTTCTCAAGGACTTCTCGGCGGCCGAGCGCAAAGAGCTGGACTGGTTCGTGGACCGGGCCGCCGACGCCGTCGAGGCGCTGATCGCCGACGGGCTGGAGCGCGCGCAGAGCACGTACAACAGCTGAGCACGGCAGCGCGGTGCCGCCAGGTTGACCGGACGGCATGCCATGGCCAAAGATCGCCCGCATGGTCAAACGGAGCCGTTCCCGCCGCCTGGCGGAGGGCGCTTGGGGACTGGTGCTGCTGGCCCGGGTGGTCGGTGTGACCGCGGTGGCGGCGCTGCTGCTGGTGTCGGGCGCCTGGGACTCCTGGCGGACCGCGCAGCACGTGATGCTCACCAAGGGCCGCGAGCACGGCACGATGACGTTGGCCGACTGCGGCGACACCATATGCACGGGACCCTTCGCCCCCAAGGGCACCGCCGTGGCACGCCCGCGGGTCACCATCAGCCTGCCGATCCGGCACACCCCGGGCGCCAGGATCCCGGTCGCCGTCCAGCCGGGCACCGACAAGGTCGTCAGGGCCGGCTGGGGCGGTGTCCTCTTCGCCTGGGTGCCCTTCGGCGGCGCCCTGCTGCTGGCGGCCGTCGTCCTCGCCGGCGGCCTGCGGATGCGCCGCACCGCCTGGACCCTCGCCGCCTGCGGCGCGGCGCTGCTGGCCGGCGCCTTCCTCACCCTGTAGCCGGGCGCAGGGGGCGCACCAGGCGGTCAGCGGGCGCTCCCGGCGGCGCGGGCGACGGCGAAGATCCGGCGGAAGGGGAAGACCGTGCCGTGCGGCCCCGGCGGATACGCCTTGCGCAGCAGGTCGCGGTATTGCCCGACGAATTCCCGCGCCGCGGCGGGGTCGCCCTCCAGGGCGGTCAGGACCGGGCGCAGTGCGGTGCCCTTGGTCCATTCCAGCACCGGGTCCTCGCCCTCCAGCAGCTGCACATAGGTGGACTCCCAGACGTCCACCACCTCGCAGCCGAGCACCGTCAGGCGCTCCAGATAGTCGGCCGGGCTGAGGATGTGCACATAGCGGCGGCCGTGGCCGGCGAGCCGGGCGCGCCACTGCGGGGTGTCGCACAGCTCGGCCAGCAGCGCGTGGCTCGGGGCGGTGAAATTGCCCGGGACCTGGAAGGCGAGGGTGCCGCCCGGGGTGAGGTGGTCGAGCCAGTCGCCGAAGCGGTCGGCGTGGCCGGGCACCCACTGGAGCGCGGCATTGGAGACGATCAGGTCGTACGGCTCGCCGGGGGTCCACACGGCGGCGTCGGCGAGGCGGAAGTCCAGGGAGCCGCCGCCCGCGGTGGCTCCCGCGCGGTCCGCCGCCGAGGCCAGCATCTCGCGGGAGCTGTCGAAGCCGGTGATACGGGCGGCGGGCCAGCGGTCGGCGAGCAGCGCGGTGACATTGCCGGGACCGCAGCCGATGTCCGCGATACGCGGGGCGTCCCCGCCGGGCAGCCCGGGCACCCGGGCCAGCAGGTCGAGGAACGGGCGCGTGCGGTGGGTGGCGTGCCGGAGATACTGGTGAGGGTCCCACGTCGGTGCTGCGTGCATCGTTCGTACTCCCTGGTGGTACGGAACCGCTGCCGGAATCGGAGGGCGGGATTCTGCCCCCTTTCCAGGCTCCTCCCGTGGATATCTTGATGTCAAGAGACTTCATATCGACAGACCTATTACACTGATCTCCATGGAGGACGAGGTCGACCGGCTGGTCGCTGCATGGCGCCGAGAGCGCCCCGACCTCGACGTCGAACCGCTTGAGGTGCTCAGCCGGGTCAGCAGGCTGGCCAGGCACCTGGACAGGGCCCGGCGCCTGGCCTTCGCGGAGCACAGCCTGGAGCCGTGGGAATTCGACGTGCTCACCGCGCTGCGGCGGGCGGGCACCCCGTATCAGCTCTCCCCCGGGCAGCTGCTCACCCAGACCCTGGTCACCTCGGGCACGATGACCAACCGGATCGACAGGCTCGCCGAGAAGCGGCTGGTCGAGCGGCTCCCGGACCCCTTCGACCGGCGCGGCGTGCTGGTCAGGCTCACCCCGGCGGGCCAGGACCGCGCCGACCGGGCACTGGCCGGCCTGCTCGCCCAGGAACGCGCCATCCTGGGCGAGCTGAGCCGGGCCCAGCGGGCCGAGCTGGCGGCGCTGCTACGACAGCTGACCGCGCCTTTCGACAACGTCCCCACCTGACGGGACCAGCTCCACCGGCCCCACCCCCGCCCGCCGGGCCAGCGCCACGGCCGCGAGCGTCGAGTGCACGCCGAGCTTGCCCAGCACATTCTGCATATGGGTGCGCACCGTGTGCGGCGACAGGAACAGCCGCTCCGCGACCGCCTTGCGGCCGAGCCCGGCGACCATACAGCGCAGCACCTCCTGCTCGCGCGGTGTCAGCGACTCGACCAGCTGCTCGCTCTCGGTGCGGTGCCTGCGGGCCGCGGTCAGCTCCCGCAGGACGCCGGTCAGCAGCGCGGGCGGCAGATGCGTCTCGTCCCGCAGCACCCCGCGCACCACGGCGAGCAGCCGGGACAGCGAGCAGTCCTTGGCGACCCAGCCGGACGCCCCGGCCTGCAGCGCGCCGGCCGCCCGCACCGGATCGTCCCGCTCGGCCAGCACGACCGTACGGGTGCCGGCGTGCTCGGCGCGGACCCGTTCGACCAGCGCGAGGCCGTCGATGACGGGGTCGCGCGGCTCGGCCGGCCGCTGTTCCGACAGCGGTGGTACGGCGGCCAGTTGCGGCCGGTCCCGCGGACCTGTGCCCAGGTCGGCGTCGACCAGCAGTACGTCGTAACGCCGGCCGTCGACCGCCGCGCGGTCCAGGCAGCGCTGGGCGGCGGGGCCGCTGCCGGCCGCCGACACGTCGACGTCGGGTTCCGCCGCCAGTGCGGCGGCGAGCGACTCGGCGAAGATGCGATGGTCATCGACGACGAGAACGCGAATTCGTCCCACGGACACCACTCCCGGTGTACGGCACTCCCCCAGTGGCGGGGCGCCACCGCGTGGGATCCGGCACCCGTGACGGGGCCGCCGCCCCGGGCACGGGTGCCGAATCCCGTGCGTCTCGCCCCCTGATGAACGCCGGCCCCCACCGGCGCTGTGGGAAAAGCGTAGGGGTTCCCCCGGGTATTGGAGCCGACTTGGCGGAAGTTCCGAATCTGGGCTTCCGCCTGTACCCGCGATCCAGGTCGGTGCGCACCGCCCGGGCCGCCCTGCGCCTCCGCTGCCGCGGGACCGGGGCGCCGTGGCGTCGGCGGGTACGCCTCCGCTGCCGCGGGGCCGGGGTTACTTGCTGCGTAAGGCGGCGCCCTTCCGCTGCCGCGGGGCCGGGGCGACCGTGACGCAGGCCGTGCGCCTCCGCTGCCGCGGGGCCGGGGTTACTTGCTGCGTAAGGCGGCGCCCTTCCGCTGCCGCGGGGCCGGGGCGACCGTGACGCAGGCCGTGCGCCTCCGCTGCCGCGGGGCCGGGGTTACTTGCTGCGTAAGGCGGCGCCATACAGGGGCGTGGGGAACGGCGCGAGCAACCCACCACTCACCGTCGTGTGCGGACGGACCGCACCACCCCAGGGGCGCGGGGAACTGCGCGACCAGCCCCCTCCGGGGGCGCGGGTCGCCACCGACCCGAAGGGTCTCTTCGGTCCGATCCGGACCACTGGCCGGTGGCCGGCTCAGCGCGCAGTTCCCCGCGCCCCTGGTAGGCACCCCCTGCCGAAGGGGAACCGCCAGACCCCCGCGCCCGGGGGAGGCGTACCCGCCGACGCAGCCGGCACCCCCAGGCCCGCGCCCCCGGGTGGGCACCCCCCTGCCGAAGGGGAACCGCCAGACCCCCGCGCCCGGGGGAGGCGCACCCGCCGACGCAGCCGGCACCCCCAGGCCCGCGCCCCCGGGTGGGCACCCCCCTGCCGAAGGGGAACCGCCAGACCCCCGCGCCCGGGGGAGGCGCACCCGCCGACGCAGCCGGCACCCCCCCGGCCCGCGCCCCCGGGTGGGCACCCCCCTGCCGAAGGGGAACCGCCAGACCCCCGCGCCCGGGGGAGGCGCACCCGCCGACGCAGCCGGCACCCCCCCGGCCCGCGCCAGCGGAGGGGCAAGCCTCAGGCCCGCGCCAGCGGGTGCGCGCCCGGGGAGGGGGTGGCCGGGAAGACGCGGGCCGCCGGGAGGGCGGCCTGGACGGCCGCGGTCACGGCGCCCGCCTGCTCCGCAGGGACGAGCGCGATCGCGGAACCCCCGAAGCCGCCACCGGTCATCCGCGCACCGAGCGCGCCGCAGGCGAGCACCGTGTCGACGACGAGGTCGAGTTCGGGGCAGGAGATCCGGAAGTCGTCCCGCAGGGACACGTGCCCGGCGGTGAGCACCGGACCGATCTCGCGAATGCGCCCGGCGTCGAGCAGGGCGATGACCTCCTCGACCCGCCGGTTCTCGGTGACGATGTGCCGGGTGAGCCGGCGCAGCCGCCCGTCGGGCTCGTCAGGCAGGGCGGCCAGGGCCGCGTCCAGGCCCTCGTACGGCACGTCCCGCAGCGAGGCCAGGCCCAGCGCCGCGGCAGCCGCCTCGCAGCCGGACCGCAGCGCGGCGTACGCCCCGTCCGCGTGGGCGTGCTTGACCCGGGTGTCGGCCACCAGCAGCGTGAGGCCCGCGCCCACCAGGTCCAGCGGCACCTGGCGCTGTTCGAGCCCGCGGACGTCGAGGTGCAGCGCGTGCCCCTCGGTGCAGCACGCGGACGCGGTCTGGTCCATGACGCCGACCGGCGCGCCGACGTAGACGTTCTCCGAGCGCTGGCAGAGCAGCGCCAGTTCCTGCCGGGTGATGTCCACGCCGTGCAGATCGCCGAGGGCCAGCCCGGTGACGACCTGGAGGGCGGCGGAGGAGGACAGGCCGCCGCCGACCGGCACGGTGCTGTCGTAGTGGATGTCGGCGCCGCCGACCGGGTGGCCGGCCTCGCGCAGGGTCCACAGGACGGCCGCGGGATAGGTGGCCCAGCCCGCGGCGCGGCCGGGGGCGAGGTCGCCGAGGCGAAGTTCGACCACGCCGCCGTCCATGTCGGCGGAATGGACCCGCAGCAGGCCGTCGTCGCGGCGCGCGACGGCGGCCCTGGTGGTCTGCGCGAGCGCGAAGGGCAGCACATGGCCGTCGTTGTAGTCGGTGTGCTCGCCGATCAGGTTCACCCGTCCGGGGGCCGCCCAGCAGCCCTCGGGCGCGCGTCCGAAGACGTCCTTGAAGGCTATGCCGAGGTCCGTCATTGTGCGTCCTCCCCGAGGGATTGAGCGAAGTTCCATGCGTCGCGGACGATCTCCGCGAGGTCGGTGCGGCTGGGCTGCCAGCCGAGCCGGTCGTGCGCGCGCTGCGCGGAGGCCACCAGGACGGCGGGGTCGCCGGCCCGGCGCGGCTGCACGGTCGCGGGGATGGGGTGCCCGGTGACCTGGCGGGCGGTGTCGATGACCTCGCGGACGGAGAATCCGCTGCCGTTGCCGAGGTTGCAGATCAGGTGCTCGCCCGCGGTGGCGTGGTCGAGCGCGAGCAGGTGCGCCTCGGCCAGGTCGGCGACATGGATGTAGTCGCGCAGGCAGGTGCCGTCGGGCGTCGGATAGTCCTCGCCGAAGACCGAGATGGCTTCGCGCCGGCCCTGGGCGACCTGGAGGACCAGCGGGATCAGGTGCGACTCGGGGTCGTGGCGCTCGCCGTGCCTGCCGTACGCGCCCGCCACGTTGAAGTACCGCAGGGAGACGGCGGCCAGGCCGTGGGCGGCGCACTCGGCGCCGATCATGTGGTCGACGGCGAGCTTGGTGGCGCCGTAGGGGTTGGTGGGGGCGGTGACGGCGTCCTCGGTGATGGGGACGCTCGCGGGCTCGCCGTAAGTGGCGGCGGTGGAGGAGAAGACCAGTGTGCCGACCCCGGAGTCGCGCATGGCGTCGAGCAGTTCGAGGCTGCCGCCGACGTTGTTCCGCCAGTATTTGGCCGGGTCGGCGACGGATTCGCCGACCTGCGACGACGCGGCGAAGTGCAGCACGGCGTCGTAGGAGCCGTCGAGCACCTTGGCCGCGTCCTGGATCCGGCCCTCGACGAAGTCGGCGCCGTCCGGGACGCCCTCCCGGAAGCCGGTGGACAGGTCGTCCAGAACGGTCACCCGGTGCCCGGCGGCCAGCAGATGGGCGGCGACCACACCGCCGACGTATCCGGCTCCACCGGTGACCAGCAGCTTCAGGGGGCTCTTACTCACTGACTCGCTACCTCTCGCAGTCGCAGCGCGGCGGCCTCGGGCGGTACGTCGTTGATGAACGCGCCCATGCCCGATTCGGACCCCGCAAGATACTTAAGCTTGCCCGACGTGCGGCGAATCGTGAAAAGCTCCAGATGCAGCCCGAACTCCCGCCGCTCGGGCGTGCCGAAGGGCGCCTGGTGCCAGCCGGAGATGTACGGGGTGCGCGGCTGCCCGGGGCCGAAGATCCGGTCGAAGCGGCGCAGCAGCTCCAGGTAGACGCGCGGGAATTCGGCGCGCGCGTCCTCGTCGAGGGCGAGCAGGTCCGGCACCCGGCGGTGCGGGAAGAGGTGCACCTCGTAGGGCCAGTGGGCGGCGTGCGGGACGAACGCGGTCCAGTGCTCGCCCGCCAGCACGATCCGCCGGCCGTCGGCGGTCTCGTCGGCGAGGATGTCGTCGAAGAGGTTGCGGCCGGTGCGTTCGCGGTGCCCGGCGAGGGCGCTCAGCATGAGCGAGGTGCGCGGGGTGACGAACGGGTAGCCGTAGATCTGGCCGTGCGGGTGGCCGAGGGTGACGCCTATCTCCTTGCCGCGGTTCTCGAAGGGGAAGACCTGGACGACGCCGGGAAGTTGGGACAGCTCCCTGGTGCGGTCGATCCAGGCGTCGAGCACGAGCCGGGCGCGCGCCTCGCTGAGGTCGGCGAACGAGGCGTCGTGGTCGGAGGTGAAGCAGACCACCTCGCAGCGCCCCGCGTCGCCCGCCAGCGAGGGGAAGCGGTTCTCGAAGACGACGACCTCGTAGTCGGTGCCGGGTATCTCACTGAGCCGTCCCTCGCGCGAGGGGCACAGCGGGCATTCGTCGGCCGGCGGGTGGTAGGTGCGGCCCTGGCGGTGCGAGGCGATGGCCACGGTGTCGCCGAGCAGGCGGTCGTGGCGCAGTTCGGAATGGGTGGCGACGGGCTCCAGCGGACGGCGGTCGACGGCGTCACGGATGACCGCGTCGGCCGTGTCGTCGGCGTCGTAGTAGATCAGTTCGCGGCCGTCCGCGAGCCGGGTCGTCGTCTTCTTCACCCTACAGACCCCTCACACCACAATCACCCAACATAACCGCACACAATGAATCATGACAGAACAGTGCAGTCAATGCGCGAGGGCAGGTGAAGTTGACTTCATGAGCGCAGGGCGGAGCCGTGTCCGTTTCGGGCACAACCAAACAAAGCCGAACAGATGAATGGCCGGACGTGCGGTTCAGCGCACTCCGGGGGCCGCCGCGCGGTCGAGCAGGCCGGTGCGCGCGGCCAGTGCCGCCGCTTCGAGCCGGGAGCCGACGCCCAGCTTCATCAGCACCCGCTGCACGTGGGTACGCGCGGTGCTGGGCGCGATCCGCATCCCGGCCGCGATCAGCCGGGTGTCCTCGCCCTCGGCGACCCGCACCAGCACCTCGATCTCGCGCGGGGTCAGCAGTTCGAGCAGCCGCATGCCCTCGTCGTCCGGCTGCTGGGCCGGGTTGAGCAGTTCGGCGAAGGCGCCCTGCAGCAGCGGCTGCGCCACCGCGACCTCACCGGCCCGCGCCTTGGCCATGGCCCGCTCCACGCCCTCGATCCGCTCGTCGTGGCGTACGTAGCCCGACGCGCCGGCCGCGAAGGCCGCCGCGATGCCGCGCGGGTCGGGCACCGGGCCGAGGACGACCACCGCGACCCCGGGCCGCTCCCGCTTGATCCTGGCGACCGCGTCGAAGGCGCCGGGCTCGGCCGGCGCCGCCGTGCCGAACAGACACACCTCGGGCGACCGGCTCAGCACCAGCTCCGCCGCCCCGGCCGCGGGCGCGGACGCGGCAAGCACCCGGTGCCCCCGCAGCTTGAGCGCCGAGGCCAACGCCTCGGCGAGCAGCCGGTGGTCGTCGACCACCACGAGGCGTACGCCCATGTCGGCCATCCCCTATCCCCCCGGGGTCCGCTCCGCAGCCGCCCCCGTTCCCTACGCATACCGCGCCCGAGCCGGTCCCAACCGCGCCCCCCGGGCGGTATGGCTCCAGGCCGCGAAGCTACACGCTCACCGCATGGCGCGCGCCCCCAACCGGGCAGAAGTTTCCGGGAATTCCGGGCTGCCTGCCGGCAGGGGGCGCGCGAACGGGTCGGTGCGGGCCGTCAGTGGAAGTCGACCAGGTACTTCTCGTCGTCGTTGCCCTCGTAGACGGTGTGGGTCACGACGTAGAAGTGACCGTTGCGCCAGTACGGGTAGTTCTCCAGGTCGGACAGGTCGATGTGGTCCTTGGAGCCGTCGGCGAAGCTCGCGAACTTCTTCATCGCGCCGGTCGCCGGGTCGATGGTGACCAGCTGCCCCGGCACGTCGTAGTCCGGCGGTTCGAGGGCGAGCAGCTGGCCGTCCACGAAGTCCAGGCCGACGATGTCCTGCTTGTCGGCGGGCTTGGCGACCCACTTCTGCTTGCCGTCGGCGGTGTTGAAGGCGACGATGCCGCTCAGCACCTGGCCCTTGCTGTCGCCCTGGCTTCGCAGCGTCAGATAGACGGTGTCCTTGCTGACCAGCACATTGTGCACATCCTGCGCGCCGTTGTCGCCGAGCGAGACATCGTACTTGTCGGTGCCCAGCGAGATCCGGGACTGCATCCGGCCGTTCGCGAGGGTGACCACGTCGGTGGAGTTGCTGTTCGCGGTGCCGAGCACCACCACGACCGGGTCGGTGGACACGATCGCGTTGACCTCGGTGCCGCCCGGGGCCTCCCAGGACCACTTCGCCTTGCCGCTGCTGTCGGGGTCGATGACCTGGACCTTGTAGGTCTTGTAGTCGCAGTTGACGATCACCACGAACTGGCTGCCGCCGGCGTAGCCGTCGTCCTCGCAGTTGCCGTTGCCGCCCTGCCACAGGACCTTCTGGGTGGACAGCCGGTAACCGATGGACCCGCTGAGCCAGTCGACGCCGACCGTGTCACCGCTGATCGCCATCTGCGAGTAGTCGAAGTCGGTCTTGCTGCCGGTGGCGCCCGGCAGGATCGCCGACCACTTCTGGACCCCGGTGGTCAGGTCGAAGACCATCACCTGGTTGCAGCTGGGGCCGTACTGGACGGCGGCCAGGTTATGGTACGTGTCCTTGGCCGCCGCGCAGTCGCCGCGGGAGGGGGCGGGCAGCGTCCAGGTCGGATTCCCGGTGGCGACGTCATAGGCGACGATCTTGTCGATCTCGCCCTTCACCACGTACTTGTCGGTGAACCAGATCCCGAAGACCGTCTTGAGGTTGTCCTTCTCCGCGACCTTGTCGGCCTGCTTGTCCCAGCCGAACTGCAGCTCGCTGGAGTGCGGGGCCGCGGTCGGGCCGGCGCTGCTGCTCTGCGCGATCGGCTTGGGACCCGGCTTGTCGTCGCCGCCCCTGGTCGCGAAGTAGACACCGCCGCCGATCACCAGCACCGCCGCCACCACGGCCGCGATGATGATCAGCAGCTTGCTGGTGGAGCGCCCGCCGCCGGGACCGCCGGGATACTGCGGCTGGGCCGGGTAGCCGTACGGCCCCTGCGGCGGCACCTGGCCGTACTGCGGCTGCCCCGGGTACGGCTGCGGGGCGCCGCCCGCGTACGGCGGGGGCGGCGGGGTCTGCGGCGGCAGCTGCTGGTGCGGGAAGGCCGCCTGGGTGGGCGCCTGCGCGTACGGATTCTGCGCCGGCGGCACCGGCTGCGCGTACGGGTTGTCACCGGCCGGCGGCTGACCCGCGGCCGGGTAGCCGTAACCGCCGCCCGGGGGCGGCGGCGGGGTCTGCGCCGGGTAGCCGTAGCCCGGCGGCGGGGGCGGAGTCTGCGGCTGCTGCTGCGGCTGCTGCGGAGGACCCGGCGGGGGCGGCACGGCGCCGTCGGACTTCCCGAACTCGGGCGGGTTGCCTGGCGGCGGGGGCGGCTGCGACATCAGCGGGACCTCTTCGTGCTCACGGTTTCAGGTCAGGCGGGCGGAAAATCTTTCTATCACCCCGGCACCATTGCCCCCGTGGGCCGCCGCTGTTCCGTTACCGGCCTGCTACACGTTCTCCCCGACCCGACCTGCCCCGACCGCTGTCACCCTGCGTCGTCGGCCAGTTCGAGCCAGCGCATCTCCAGGTCCTCGCGCTCCTCGCGCAACGCCCGCAGCTCCGCGTCGATTTCGGCCACCTTCGCAAAGTCCGTCGCGTGCTCGGTGATCCGGGTGTGCAGCGTCTTCTCCTTGACGCCGACCTTGTCCAACTGCCGCTCGATGCGCTGGAGTTCCTTCTTCGCCGCCCGGGTGTCGCCGGCCGGCTTCTCCTTCGCCTGCGGCGCCGGCGGCGCGGCGGCCTCCGCGATCGCCCGGCGGCGCTCCAGATACTCGTCCACCCCGCGCGGCAGCATCCGCAGGCTCTGGTCGCCCAGCAGCGCGAAGACCCGGTCGGTGGTGCGCTCGAGGAAGTAGCGGTCGTGGCTGATCACGGCCATCGAGCCCGGCCAGCCGTCGAGCAGGTCCTCCAACTGGGTCAGCGTCTCGATGTCCAGGTCGTTGGTCGGCTCGTCAAGGAACAGCACGTTCGGCTCGTCCATCAGCAGCCGCAGCAGCTGGAGCCGGCGCCGCTCACCGCCGGACAGGTCGCCGACCGGCGTCCACTGCTTCTCCTTGGTGAAGCCGAACTTCTCGCACAGCTGCCCCGCGGTCATCTCCCGGCCCTTGCCCAGGTCGACCCGCTGCCGTACCGCCTCCACCGCCTGGAGCACCCGCAGGGCCGGGTCCAGCTCCGCGACCTCCTGCGACAGATACGCCAGCCGCACGGTCTTGCCCACCACGACCCGGCCCGCGGCCGGCTGCGCGTCGCCGTCGGTCACCGCCGCGTCCGCGAGCACCTTGAGCAGCGACGTCTTGCCCGCGCCGTTCACCCCCACCAGGCCGACCCGGTCGCCCGGGCCGAGCTGCCAGGTGATGTGCCGCAGCAACTGCTTCGGCCCGGCCGTGACCGTCACGTCCTCCAGCTCGAAAACGGTCTTGCCCAGACGGGAGTTGGCGAACTTCATCAGCTCCGCCGTGTCGCGGGGCGGCGGCACGTCCTCGATCAGGGCGTTCGCCGCCTCGATCCTGAACCGCGGCTTCGACGTACGCGCGGGCGCGCCCCTGCGCAGCCACGCCAGTTCCTTGCGGACCAGGTTCTGCCGCTTGGTCTCCTCGGTCGCCGCGATGCGCTCGCGCTCGGCGCGGGCGAAGACGTAGTCGCTGTAACCGCCCTCGTACTCGTACACCGTGCCGCGCTGCACGTCCCACATCCGGGTGCACACCTGGTCGAGGAACCAGCGGTCGTGGGTCACCACCACCAGCGCGGACCTGCGGACCCGCAGGTGGGCCGCGAGCCAGGCGATGCCCTCCACGTCCAGGTGGTTGGTCGGCTCGTCCAGCACGATCAGGTCCTGCTCGTCGATCAGCAGCTTCGCCAGCGCGATACGCCGCCGCTCGCCGCCCGACAATGGCCCGATCACCGTGTCGAGGCCGGCCGGGAAGCCCGGCAGGTCCAGCCCGCCGAACAGCCCGGTCAGCACGTCCCTGATCCTGGCGTCCCCCGCCCACTGGTGGTCCGCCCGGTCCCCGACGACCTCGTGCCGCACGGTCGCCGCCGGGTCCAGGCTGTCGTGCTGCGTCAGCACGCCGAGCCGCAGCCCGCCCTGGTGCGTCACGCGTCCCGCGTCGGGCTCCTCCAGCTTCGCGAGCATCCGTACGAGCGTGGTCTTGCCGTCGCCGTTCCGGCCGACGACCCCGATCCGGTCACCCTCCGACACGCCGAGCGACACGGCTTCCAGCAGGGCGCGCGTGCCGTACGTCTTGCCGACGGCTTCGACGTTGACCAGGTTGACGGCCACTTCTCGTCTCTCCAAGCGCAGGGGAACATCTCTCTCCCCTCACCCTAATCGCCCCGCACCCCCCGCCCCGCCCTGCTTCCGGGCCGCCCCTGGAGGGCTGCCCCTTGCGGTGGCGTGCCCGCCTGCGGCTGCGTCATGGCCGCCCGCGCAGTTCCCCGCGCCCCTGGTGGCTGCCCTCTGCGGCGGGGGAGCCGCTTCCCGCGGCCTCAGCGGCGGAGGAAACGTGCCACGAAGGGGCGCGGGGAACTGCGCGCTCGGCCACGATGGTGGGAAAGGTGCGGCGCCACGGCACATGGCACCGACCCAGGGGCACGGGGAACCGCACCACCGGCCACGACGGGCCCGTGGTCGAGGAACGACACAGGCCCGGCCGGGCGGCGGCGGGGGTCAGAGAAGGGTGGCGCCCGGGGCCGGCGAGAGGGCCGGATAGGCCCGGAAGGGCAGCGCGGCGGCAAGCGAGGCGGCCTCCGGAGCCGAGGGCACGAGAAACGCACAGGTCGGCCCCGACCCGGAGACAAGCGCGGCAAGGGCGCCGCCCGCGAGCCCGGCGCCAAGTGTGTCGGCGAGCCCCGGCCGCAGGCCGACGGAAGCGGCCTGGAGGTCGTTGGACAGCGCCCCGGCGAGCGCCTCGGCCGACCCCTCCCGCAGCGCGGCGACGAGCGCGGGGTCAGCCGCCGGCTCGGCAAGGTCCGCGGCGAGGTCACTCCCCCCGCCGGCCCGCCGCAGGCGATCGCACTCGCGGTAGACGTCCGGCGTGGACAAGCCCCCTTCGGCGACGGCGAAGACCCAGTGGAATTCCCCGCCGACCTCCAGCGGCGTCAGGATCTCCCCGCGCCCGACCCCGAGCGCGGCGCCCCCCACCAGGCTGAACGGCACGTCACTGCCGAGGTCCGCGCACAGCGCGAGCAGTTCCTCGCGGGGAGCGCCGATCCCCCACAGCGCGTCGCACGCGACCAGCGCGCCCGCCGCGTCCGCGGACCCGCCGGCCATACCCCCGGCCACCGGGATGTCCTTGTCGATGTGCAGGTGCACGTCCGGCTCGACCCCGTAGCGCTTGGCGAGCGCGACCGCCGCCCGCGCGGCCAGGTTCGTCCCGTCGAGCGGGACGCTCGCCACGTCCCGGCCCGCCGCGGTGATCCGCAGCCCGTCCGCGGGTGCGGCGGTGACGTGGTCGTAGAGCCCGACCGCGAGGAAGACGGTGGCCAGGTCGTGGAAGCCGTCGGGGCGTCGTCCGCCCACGGACAGCTGGACGTTGACCTTGGCGGGCACTCGGACGGTGACGGCAGTCACGGGCGGGGGCTCCTCATGATCGGCTACGGCTTGTGCTCGGCGACGGCGGCGAATTCCTCGACGGTCAGTGCTTCCCCACGTGCCTGCGGGGATACTCCAGCGGCGACCAACGCGGCCTCCGCCGCCGCCGCGGAACCGGCCCACCCGGCGAGCGCGGCCCGCAGCGTCTTGCGGCGCTGCGCGAAGGCGGCGTCGACCACGGCGAAGACCTCCTGGCGGGTCGCCGTCGTGGCGGGCGGGTCGCGCCGGGCGAGGGCGACGAGGCCCGAGTCCACGTTGGGCGCGGGCCAGAAGACGCTGCGGCCGATGGCGCCGGCCCGCTTGACGTCGGCATACCAGTTCGCCTTCACCGAGGGCACGCCGTAGACCTTGTTGCCGGGCCCGGCGGCGAGCCGGTCGGCGACCTCGGACTGCACCATGACGAGCGTGCGCTCGATGCCCGGGAAGGTCGCGAGCATGTGCAGCAGCACCGGGACGGCGACGTTGTACGGCAGGTTCGCCACCAGCGCGGTGGGCGGCGGGCCCGGAAGCTCGGTCACCGCCATGGCGTCGCTGTGGACCAGGTCGAAACGGTCCACCCTGCCGGGCAGCCGGGCCGCGACGGTCGCGGGCAGCGCCGCAGCCAGGACGTCGTCGATCTCGATCGCGGTCACATGTGCGGCCGCTTCCAGCAGGGCCAGGGTGAGCGAGCCGAGGCCGGGGCCGACCTCGACGACCGTGTCGCCGGGCCCGACCCCCGCGGTCCGCACGATCTTCCGTACGGTGTTCGCGTCGATCACGAAGTTCTGGCCGCGCTGCTTGGTCGGGCGCACGCCGAGCGCCGCGGCCAGCTCACGTACGTCGGCGGGTCCGAGCAGGGGGTCGCTCTCAGTGCCACTCACGCGCCCTAGGCTAATCGAGCGATCCCCTGCGGGGTGCCTGTGCCGTTCCTCGACCTCGCGCCCGTCGTGGCTGGCCGCGCGGTTCCCCGCGCCCCTTCGGGTGGGTGCCACTCGCCGTGGCGCCGCACCTTTCCCACCATCGTGGCCGACGCGCAGTTCCCCGCGCCCCTCCGGGTGGGTGCCACTCGCCGTGGCGCCGCACCTTTCCCACCATCGTGGCCGACGCGCGGTTCTCCGCGCCCCTTCGGGGCACGTTTCCTCCGCCGCAGAGGGTGAGTTCACCGCGGAAAACGGCTCCCCCCGCCGCAGAGGGCAACCCCCAGGGGCGCGGGGAACGGCGCGACAAGCCACGACGCACCGCGCGTGCAAAGGCCACCGCAAGAGGAGCCCCCCAGGGACGCGGGGAACTGCGCGAGCGACCACGACGCAGCCGCAGGCAAGCAACGCCACCGCAAGGGGCAGTCGCCCAGGGGGCGCGGGGAGCTGCGCGGGCGGCCACAGTGCGGCGGCGCTGTGAACGCCGGCAAGCCCCGCGGGGAGCGATTCAGCCGTGGAGGAGGTGGCGGCCGCACACCGGCCAGGGCGCGGCGCCGCGCGAGGCGTAAAGCCGTTGCGCACGGAGCGTCTGCTCCGCGGCGCTCGCGTCCTGCGGCCGCCCCCGCCCGCCCAGGCTCCGCCAGGTCTGCGTGTCGAACTGGTAGAGCCCTCCGTACCGCCCGGACGGGTCGACCGCGTTCACCCGCCCGCCGGACTCGCACTGGGCGAGCCCGTGCCAGTCGAGGCCGCCGCCCCCGCCCCGCACGGGGGGCTCCTGCCGGCCGGGGGCGGCAGGCTCGCGCCGGCCGGGGCCGCCCCGGCCGGTGCTCGCGCCGGCGGAATACGTGCCGACGCGGACGACCTCGGCCACGGGCTCCCGGGTGACCTCGGTGCTCAGGACGTGGGCCGGCCCTGGCACGCCGTCGACCGTGCGGACGGTGTAGTGGATCTCACGCACCCCGTCCCGCCCCTCGACGTCCACGACAGTGGTCCCGCGGGCGAGGTGCGCGTCGTGGTGCCGTACGACCCGGTAGGGCACCGGCTCCCGGCGGACGGCCTCCGACGTACGGACCCGTACGACCGTCGCGGTGCCGCCGTCCGGCGGGAAGGCGCCCACGGCCGGTGAGAGCGTGTCCTCGGGGCCGAGGAAGAGCCCGGCGTCGGCCACGGCCCCGCCCACGGTCACCGCGTGCGTGCGCACGATGCGCGCCCGCCCGTCCGCCACGACGGTGAGCCGCCGCTGGGTGCGTACGGAGAGTTCGAGCCCGCGCCGCCCGATGGCGGCGCCGCGCGAGGCGTCCACGAAGGCCCCGTCCGCGCGGACACCGAGCTGGCGCAGGGCGTCGGCGACGGTCGTCCCCGTCGTCCAGACCTGCCGCTGCCGCCCGTCGAGCGTGAGTGTCAGCGGGCGGCCGTAGCGTACGGCCACGGCGTCACCGTTGTGCAGCGTGCGCCCGGGCTCGGGCGCCACGAGGTCGTGCCCGCCGACCCCGATGTGCTGCTGGCGCAGGACGCCCTCGACGTCCGCGGCGAACGTGTGGACGGTCTGCACCCGCCCGTCGACGCTCAGTCGTACGGTCTTCTCGGCCACGACATACGCACCCGCGCCGCCGGCGAGTACCGCGACGACGAGCGTCTGCGGTACGAGCCTGCGTACCCGTCCGGCAAGGTGAATGGTCACGACGCCGGACTTTAAATCATAAAAGCTGCAAAACTTCGCATTTCCGTCACGTGTCGTAGCCGAACGCCCGCGCCGTATTGGCGGCGATCGCCGCCGCCAGGCGGTCCTCGTCGTCGCCCCTGGCCGCGGCCATCGCCCGCAGTGTGACCGGGATGAGGTAGGGCGCGTTGGGCCGCCCGCGGTGCGGCACCGGGGTCAGGAAGGGCGCGTCGGTCTCGACCAGGAGACGGTCGAGCGGGGCGACGGCGACCGCGTCCCGCAGATTCTGCGCGGACTTGTAGCTGACGGTCCCGGCGAAGGACATGTAGTAGCCGCGCTCGGCGCACACCTTCGCCATCTCGGCGTCGCCGGAGTAGCAGTGGAAGACCACGGAGGAGGGCGCGCCCTCCTCCTGGAGGATGCGCAGGACGTCCGCGTGGGCGTCCCGGTCGTGGATGACCAGCGCCTTGCCGTGGCGTTTGGCGATGTCGATGTGCCGCCGGAAGGAGTGCTGCTGGTCCTGGACCCCGTCGGGGCCGGTGCGGAAGTAGTCGAGGCCGGTCTCGCCGACCCCGAGGACCTGCGGCAGCGCGGCCAGCGCGTCGATCTCGTCGATCTCGGCGTCGAGCCCCGCCCTGCCCCCTTCGGAGGCGCGGGCCGCCACTCGTGGCGCTTCGTTCGGGTGAAGCGCCACCGTGGCCCAGATGCGGTCCCACTCGGCAGCCGTCCGCGCGGCCCAGCGCGACCCCGCGAGGTCGCACCCGACCTGGACGAGCGTGTCGACGCCGACCGCCGCGGCCTGCGCGACGGCGTCCGCGACGCTTCCTGACTGCATGTCGAGGTGGGTGTGGGAGTCGGCGACCGCGACCCTCAGCGGCTCGGGCGCCGGAGGCGCGGTCGTTCTCTTGGTGTCCCTGTCTGGCATGCCCCGATCCTAGGGACCGGGAGCCCGGCTCATTCCGCCGCTGTCTCCCCGTCGCTCCTGCGGTGCAGGAAGTGGAGCGCGGACCAGTTGCGGGCCGGCCTGGCGGTGGCCTGCCGCACCCGGGCGGGGCGGTGCGCCACGGGCCTGGCGGCGGCCACGCCGGCGACCCGTCCGGGGCGCATGATGTGCACTCGGTGGCCGTCGCAGTTCTGGCAGGTGGGGTGGGTGAGCGGGGACGGCACCTGGCTGCCGTCGGCGAGATAGGTGACGTAGGGGCGGCCGGAAGTGTCGACGTGGTGCTCGATCTCGTAGGCCTGCTCCCAGCCGTGACCGCAGTTCATGCAGGCGAAGGAGTACGCCTCGTGGACCACGTTCGCACCGGTGCCGGCGGCCGGCCGCGGCTGCGGCCCGCTTCCTATGGTGTCGCTCATGTGCAGCTCCTGCGTGCCCTCCGGGCGCCGTGCCCGGACCGGGACTTCCCTACAAGCGAACGCCCCGCAGCGGCCCGGCGCAGTAGGCCTATACGACTCTTGAGCCAGATTTGAGGTCTATGTGGGAGATGGGCGGTATTGCTTTGCCATGCGCCCGGTTTAGTGCGCGCGACCCTGCTCACCTCATGCCCGCGACCTGTGAAATCCCCGGCCGGGCCGCAGCACGGAATCGCGGTGAGCCGCGGTGATACCGTGCCGCGGCATCGGACGGGCCGGGCTCAAGGCCGCGCCGCGGCTCAAGGCCGCGCCGTGGCACAAGGCCGCGCCGTGGCTCAAGGCCGCGGCGTACGTCAGACCGCACCATGGCGCCGGACGGGGCCGGGTGTCGGGCCGCGCCGTGGCACCGGACCGTGCCGGGTGTCAGGCCGCGCCGTGCTTGGCGGCGACGACCGCGTCGAAGACCTCGCGCTTCGGCAGCCCCGCGTCCGCCGCGACCGCCGCGATGGCCTCCTTGCGCCGCTCCCCCGCCGCCTCGCGCGCCGCGACCCGGCGGACGATCTCGGCCGGGTCGAGGTCCGCGGGGCCCGGCGCGGCGGCGCCCTCGACCACGACGGTGATCTCGCCCCTGACGCCGTCCTTCGCCCATTGCGCCAGCTCGGCGAGCGGCCCGCGACGGACCTCCTCGTACGTCTTGGTCAGCTCGCGGCACACCGCCGCGCGACGCTCGCCGCCGAAGACCTCGGCCATGGCCGCGAGGGTGTCGTCGATGCGGTGCGTGGCCTCGAAGTAGACCAGCGTCCTGCGGTCCGCGGCGACTTCGCGCAGCCGGGCCAGCCGCTCGCCGGCCTTGCGGGGCAGGAAGCCCTCGAAGCAGAAGCGGTCCACCGGCAGCCCGGAGACGGCGAGCGCGGTCAGGACGGCGGAGGGGCCGGGGACCGCGGTCACGGTGATGCCGCGTTCGACGGCCGCGGCGACCAGCCGGTAGCCGGGGTCGGACACGGACGGCATGCCCGCGTCGGTGACCAGGACCACACGGGCGCCGCCTGCCAGCGCCTCGACCAGTTCCGGGGTGCGGCCGGCCTCGTTGCCCTCGAAGTAGGACACGATCCGCCCGGCCGGTTCGATGCCGAGCGCCTGGGTCAGCCGCCGCAGCCGCCGGGTGTCCTCGGCGGCGATGACGTCGGCGCCGGCCAGCTCGGTGCCGAGCCGCGGCGGGGCGTCCGCGGGGTCGCCGATGGGAGTTCCGGCCAGTACGAGGACGCCTGCGGCTTGCGTGGTCACCCGCCAAGCTTCCCACCTGCGGCCGTCCGCCCTCCGCCAGGACCCGGTAGCCGGGTTTACGGACAAACAGGGGCTCCGGGCGCCGACCTCATCACATTTTCAGAGGCGTTCCCTACGATGGGCCGGTGACGAGTGAGACCGCGACGCAGGACCGGGCCCCCGAGGGTGTTCTGGCACAGCCGCATCCGAGCCCCTGGGCGCAACGGCTGCGCAGGTTCGGCTATGCGGAACGGCCGCGCACCGACACCCGCGAGCGCTTGGTGCCGCCGTTCCCCGAGCCGGGGACCCGGATGTGGCAGTCGCTGGGCGCGGGCCCGCGGCTCTCCCACCTGCTGGCCAGGGTGTCGGGCTGGCTCGGCCCGCTCCTGGTGGCGGCCTTCGCGGGCGGGCTGCGCTTCTGGCACCTGGGCACACCGCGCGAGGTCGTCTTCGACGAGACGTACTACGCCAAGGACGCCTGGTCGCTGCTCCAGTTCGGCTACGAGGGCACCTGGCCGGACGCCAAGATCACCAACCCGGACCTGCTGGGGCACCCGCAGACGATCCCGCTGTCCGACGCGCCCGGCTACGTGGTGCATCCGCCGGCCGGCAAGTGGGTGATCGCGGTCGGCGAGTGGATGTTCGGCATGAACCCCTTCGGCTGGCGGTTCATGATGGCCGTGCTCGGCACCCTGTCGGTGCTGATGCTGTGCCGCATCGGGCGCCGGCTCTTCCGCTCCACCGCGCTGGGCTGCCTGGCCGGGCTGCTGATGGCGGTGGACGGCCTGCAGTTCGTGATGAGCCGGATCGCGCTGCTCGACCTGGTGATCATGTTCTTCGCGCTGGCCGCCTTCGGCTGCCTGCTGGTGGACCGCGACTGGTCCAGAACCCGGCTGGCCCGGGCGCTGCCGGTGGACGAGTCCGGCTGGGCGGGACCCGACCGGCAGGTCGGGGAAAAGGTCGGCATGGGCTGGCGCCCGTGGCGTATTGCGGCGGCGGTTTTCCTCGGCCTGGCCGCGGCGAGCAAGTGGAACGGCCTGTACTTCCTGGCGTTCTTCACGATCCTGACCCTGGCGTGGGACCTCGGCTCGCGCCGCCTGGCGGGCGCCCGCCGCCCGGTCACGGCCGTGCTGCGCAAGGACTTCGGCTGGTCGGTGCTGACCATGATCCCGGTCGCGCTGCTCACCTACCTGGCGACCTGGACCGGCTGGTTCCTGTCCGACAAGGGCTACGGGCGGCACTGGGCCGACAACCGCGGCGGCACCTGGTCGTGGATCCCGGCGCCGCTGCGCAGCCTGTGGCATTACGAGTACGAGGTCTACCAGTTCAATGTGACCCTGCACACGCCCCACCCGTACCAGTCCAACCCGTGGAGCTGGCTCGTCCTCGGCCGTCCGGTGTCGTACTACTTCGAGTCGCCGAAGTTCGGCCAGGACGGCTGCCACAGCACCGGGGGCTGCTCGAAGGAGATCCTGGCGCTGGGGACCCCGCTGCTGTGGTGGTCGGCGTGCTTCGCGCTGCTGTACCTGCTCTACCGCTGGGTGCTGCGCCGCGACTGGCGGGCGGGCACGATCCTGTGCGCGGTGGGCGCCGGCCTGCTGCCGTGGATGCACTACCAGGACCGCACGATCTTCTACTTCTACGCGGTCTCCTTCGTGCCCTACCTCTGCCTGGCGGTGGCGATGATGGTGGGCGCCTTCCTCGGCCCACCGGGGTCCAGCGAGGGCCGCCGGATGTGGGGCGCGGTCGGCGCGGGCACTCTGGTGCTGCTGATCATCTGGAACTTCATCTACTTCTTCCCGATCTACACCGGCATGACGATCCCCTACAGCGGCTGGCAGGCCCGCATGTGGTTCGACTCCTGGGTCTGACCCCGCCCGCCGATCCGCCGACAACCGGTGCGGGCCACCCCGTTGCGGGCGGGGCGCGGGCGGTTGCGGGTGGGACGAAGCGGGGACGAAGCCGTGTCTTTCCCGAGACCTGCCCTGTCACACCCGTCCCGTAGGGTGCGGCTGGGAGCGCGGTCATTCGAACGCGTTCAGGGGGTGGGACAGAGGGGGGATCTCGGTGCCCATGGCACGGGGGCTCAAGGCAGGCATCATCGGCACGGTCTTCATCGGCATGGTGGGCGTCGCAGGCTACGGCGCCTACAACATCTACAGCGGCCTGGACGGCGGCGGGAGCGGCAGTGCGCCGGCGACCACGACGGTCAGGGACGACAGCCCGCTCACCGCGAAGGACGTCACCCATACCGCGGCCGACTTCCTGGCCGCCTGGTCGTCGGGGGACGACCAGGCGGCCGCCAAGCTGACGGACTCCGTCCAGACCGCGACGGCCGCGCTGGCGGAGTTCAAGGCGAAGGGCAGCATCAGCAAGGTCACGGCCACCGCGACGCCGTCGGACAACGCGACCGACGCGACCAGTGCGGCCGGCCCGGCCGGCATGACCGTGTCGTACACGGTGCGCGCGACCATCTCGTACGAGAATCTCGCGCCGCAGATCTGGACGTACGGCTCGACGCTGACCGTCGGCCGCAACACGGTGGGCGATCCGGCCGTCAAGTGGGCGCCGAGCGTCATGGAGCCCGACCTCAAGGAAGGGCAGTCGGTGGTCACGGGGCTCGCGACCGCACCGCAGCTCGACCTGGTGGACCGGCACGGCAGGACGATGACGGCCGAGCAGTATCCGGGCCTCACCGATGTCTTCGCGGACCTGCGCAAACGGTACGCGGACGCGCACCTCGGCGGCTCCCCCGGCATCGAGACCTATGTGGCCGCCGACGACGGCAGCGCCGTCAAGACGCTGTACGTGGTCAAGCCGGGCAAGAACGCGCAGCTCAAGACCACCCTGGACGCCGGCATCCAAACGGCGGCGGAGAATGCGGTGAAGAAGTACGGGCAGTCGGGGGTGACCGCGCTGGACACCAGCACCGGCAGGATCCTCGCCATGGCGGCCAACCCGCCCGGCGGCACGAACTACGCGCTGAGCCTCCAGCCGCCCGGCTCCACCTTCAAGATCGTGACCGCCACCGCGCTGATGCTGGCCCCGCCCTCGGCGGAGTACACGCACGGCATCTCCCCGTCGGTGAAGTCCCAGTGCTACAACGGCTACGCGGCGGCGGGCGGCAAGAAGTACGAGAACGTCACGCGGGACAATCCCGGCGCCACCTTTTCCTGGGACTTCGCCAACTCCTGCAACACCGGCTTCATCCGGCTCTCGAAATACCTGGACTCCGGCACCCTGACCAAGGTCGGCCGCGACTACTTCGGCCTCGCGGGCGACAGCCGCCCCTGGTACACCGGCACCGGCACCACCGACGGCAGCATCCCCGGCGGCACCGGCGACGAGATGACGTCGGAGATGATCGGCCAGGGCCAGGTCCTGATGAACACGCTGAACATGGCGTCGGTCGCCGCCACCGTACGCAGCGGGCAGTTCCAGCAACCGTCGATCCTCCAGGACAAGGACCTGATCGAGAACCGGCAGACGATCCACGCCACCCCGCTGCCCGGCTCCGTGCGGCAGAACCTGATGTCGATGATGCACACGACGGCGGTCTCGGGCACCGCCAGGGGTCTGCTGACCGGCGTCGCGAGCCCGTACGGCGCCAAGACCGGCTCGGCGGAGGAGAACAAGGACGACCTGCCGACCGGCTGGTTCACCGCCTACAGCGGCCATGTGGCCGCCGCGGCGATGGTCGTGCAGGGCGACCACGGCAACAAGTCCGCCGGCCCGATCGTCGCGGACATCCTGCGCGCCGCCTCGTAGCCGTACCGCGGCGCCTCCGATCGGGCGCAGCCAAGTGCCCCCGTCCGCGGCAGCCGCGGACGGGGGCACCGTCGTACGAGGCGCTCAGCCCAGCCGCACCGGTAGGCTCACGTGGCCGTTCGAGATGAACGACTCGACCGGCGGCAGCTCTTCCCGCGGCGCCGCCAGCGCGAGCCCGGGGAAGCGCGCGAAGAGCGCGGGCAGGGCGATCTCGGCCTCGAGCCGGGCCAGCGGTGCGCCGAGGCAGAAGTGGGCGCCGTGCCCGAAGGCGAGGTGCTCCTTGTTGACCCGGGTGATGTCGAAGCTGTCGGCGGTGGGCCCGTGGTAGGCCGGGTGGCGGCCCGCCGCCGCGTACGAGGCCAGGATCGCCTCGCCCTTCTTGATGTCGACACCGCCGGCCGAGATGTCGTCCACCGCGTACCGCAGCGGCAGGTGGGCGATCGGCGGCTCGGCGCGCAGCGTCTCCTCGATGACGTCGCTCCAGTTGGCCTTCCCCGCCCGGACCAGTGCGAGCTGTTCCGGGTGGGTGAGCAGCGCGTGGACAGCGTTGTCCAGCAGGTTGACGGTGGTCTCGTGGCCCGCGCTGATCATCAGGATCAGGGTGTCCACGAGTTCGCCCTCGGTCAGCCGCGAGCCGTCCTCCTCGCGCGCGCTGATGAGCACACTGGTGAGGTCGTCGCCCGGCGTCTCCCGCTTGAGGGCGACCAGGTCCGACAGCACCTGGTGGATGCCGGTGAAGGTGGCGACGGCCTCCTCCGCGCTGATGGCGGTGTTGAAGATGTTGTCGACCAGCCGCCGCAGCTCCTTGCGGGTGTCCTCGTCGTCGATGCCGAAGAGCTGGCAGATCACCTGGATCGGGATCGGGTAGCAGTACGCCTCGCGCAGGTCGACCGGCTCACCGGCCGGCAGGGCGGCGAGCCCGTCGAGCAGGTCCGCGGTCATCCGCTCGATCCACGGGCGCATCGCCTCGGCGCGGCGGGCGGTGAAGGCCGTCGCCACCAGCTTGCGCAGCCGCCGGTGGTCGCCCCCGTAGGCGGTGAACATGTTGGTGACCGCCACCCAGGTGAACAGCGGCCAGTCGGGGGTGATCTCGCCGTTGGCCCAGGCCGCCCAGTGCTGCCGCGGGTCCTTGGAGACCCTGGCGTCGGTCAGCAGCTCCTTGAGCAGCGTCTGGTCGGTTACCGCCCACGCCTCCACACCGCCAGGAAGCGCCACCAGCGCCGCGGGGCCGCTTTCGCGGAGACGGGCCCCCTCGCCGTGGATGTCGCGTCCTGCGGGGTCGATGACGACGGGGCGGGCTTGGGGTTCCATTCGGTGTCTCCAGAAGTCTCGTCCGTGGCGGCCGGCACCGTGACGGCGATCGGCGGGAAACGTACGGGCAGCGCGGTGAGGGCCCGGTGGAAGGGGCCCTGCCGCCACTCCAGCTGCTCCACCTCGCAGTCGAGTTCGACGTCCGGCAGCCGGTCGAGCAGCTTTTCCACCGCGACGGCCGCGATCAGCCGGGCGGCGCTCTTGGCGGGGCAGGTGTGCGGGCCCGCGCTCCATGCCAGGTGGGCGCGGTTGCCGGCGCGTCGTTCGCCGCTGAGCGCCGGGTCGGTGTTGGCGGCGGTGAAGCTGACCAGGACCGGGCGTCCGGCGGGCACCTCGACGCCGTCGACCTCGGTGTCCTGGATCGCGTAGTGCACCGCGTAGTTCGCCAGCGGCGGGTCGGTCCACAGCACCTCGTCGAGCGCCTCGTCGACCGGCATGCTGCCGCCCGCCAGGTCGCCGGCGAAGCGGTCGTCGGACAGCAGCAGGAGCAGCGCGTTGCAGATCAGGTTCTGCTCCGGCTCGGTGCCCGCGCCCATCAGCAGCGCGAGCTGGTGCAGCATCTCCAGGTCGGTGAGCCTGGCGGGGTGCGCCATCATCCAGGACGTGACGTCGGCGCCGGGCTCGCGGCGCTTGAGCGCGACCAGTTCGATGCCGCCCTCGGTGAGGACCTGGTTGGCCTTCTCCGCGTCGGCCTCGGCGTCGAAGATGCGGGACATGCCGAAGACCAGCTTGTCGCCGATGTCGGCCGGGCAGCCGAACATCCGGTTGAAGACCAGCATCGGCAGCATCGCGCTGTAGTCGCTGAGCAGGTCGGCGGTGCCGTCCGGGCCGATCCGGTCGATGAGGATGTCGGCGCACTCCTCGACGTGGCCGCGCAGCTCGTTGGGGTCGATCTGGGCGAGGGTGTCGGTGATCGCGCTGCGGTAGCGGGCGTGCTCCTCGCCGTCGGACCACAGGGCGTTGGGCCGGTGCATCATCATCGGCACGACCGGGCTGTCGGCGGGCACGGAACCGTCGGCCAGCGCCTGCCACCTGCGCGGGTTCTTCGAGAACCGCTCGGGGCTGCGCAGGACCTCCAGCGCGCTCTGGTAGCCGATGACGAGCGTGGCCTCGACACCGGGCGCGATCTCCACGGGGGCGACGCTGCCCTGCGTGCGCAGTGCCGCGAAGGTCGCCTTGGGGTCGGCGGCGTGCTCGGGCCCGTACAGCCGTGCGAGGCCGCCCGCGTGGGCGGGGCACCCGGGGGGCGGTACGGCGGCGTAGGCGGGCTCGGGCGCGGTGGGGGACGTCATCCGGTTCGGAACTCCTGATCGGCGGGGGTGTTTCGGGACTGCAGGTGTTCCACCAGGGCGATCAGCGCCATGGTGGAGGAAGCGGGATCGCGGGCGTCGCAGGTGATCAGCGGTGTGTCCGGCAGCAGGTCGAGCGCCTCGCGCACCTCCGCCTCGGGGAAGGGCGGCGCCCCGTCGAAACGGTTGACCGCGACCGCGTACGGCATGCCGTACTCCTCCAGCAGCCCCATCACGTCGAAGGACTGGTCGAGCCGCCGGGTGTCGGCGAGCACGATGGCGCCGAGCGCGCCCTGGAGCATGTCGGTCCACAGCTGAGCGAAACGTTTCTGACCGGGCGCGCCGAACAGGTAGAGCACCAGGCTCTCGCTCAGCGTGAGCCGCCCGAAGTCCATGGCGACGGTGGTGGTGGTCTTGTCGGGTACGCCCGCCAGGTCGTCGATACGCGCGCCGGCCTGCGACAGGGGCTCCTCGGTCCGCAGCGGCCGGATCTCGGAGAGCGTCCCGACGAAGGTGGTCTTGCCGACCGCGAAGTGCCCGACGACCAGGATCTTGGCCGCGGTCCTGACGGAGGCGGCCACGTACGAGGGTCCGCCCGTTGGTACGAGGGCGCGTTCAGAGGCGGGCGCGGAGCCCATTGAGCACCTCCTGCAGAAGCTGGGCGTCGGGGAGTTCGGCCCTGGGGATGGCGGCCCTTGCGATGATGTGACCACTGTCGATGAGGTCGCTGATCAGCACTTTGGTGACGCTGATCGGGAGGGTGAGGTGCCCCGCCACTTCGGCGACGGACAGCGCCCCGCCCCGGCACAGCTCCATCACCGCGCGCCGCTCGGGCGTGAGCCCGGACAGCGGACGGGTGGTCACGGCGTTCACCAGTGTGACGATGTCCAGGGTGTTGCGCGTCGGGTGAGCCCGCCCGTCGGTGACGACATAGGACCGCACGAGCCCCTTCTCACGCCTGCGCGGCGGGGTCATGAGCGTACGGTGGTGCCCGGCCGGATGGGTGCCGCGTCCTGGCGGGGCGGGCTGGTCAGCTCCTTGCCGAGCCGGTCGACGAGTTTCTGCATGCGGTAGGTCACCATCTCCATGTCCACCCGCTGCGTGGCCGAGACCGCCAGGTACGCGCCCGCGCCGGCCGCGACCAGGAAGACGTAGCCCTCGGCGAATTCGACCAGGGTCTGCTGCCAGGGCGAACCGTCCTTGCCGCAGAATTCCGCGGTGCTGCGGCTGATGGACTGAAGCCCCGACAGGGCCGCGGCCTGGCGTTCCGCCTCGTCGCGGCCGATGCCCTGCGAGTGCGCTCTGAGCATCCCGTCCGCGGACAGCAGGATCGCGTGCCGCGCCTCCGGGACCTTCAGGACCTCGTCGAGCATCCAGCCCAGTTCGTTGGCCATATGGTCGTTCATTCCTGAGTCGTCCCTTCGTCATCGGCGGATTCCGCGCGCCCGGAGCGCGTGCCACGGGCGAACGCGCCCATACGGGATGCGGTCTCGTACGGGGTACGGACCGGTCCGGTGTCCTCGTCGGCCACCGCTTCCACGGTGTGTGCGTGCAGGGTCGCGCGCTGTTCCTCGCTGACCTCACGCCTGCGGCGCTTGGGCAGGCCGCCCGCGGTGGCGCCGGTGATGGGGGTCTCGGGTACGACCTCGCCGAACGCGCGCTCGTGCACCGCGCGTTCGTGCACCGCGCGTTCGTGCACCGCGCGTTCGTGTACCGGTTCGGCCGCCGCGACGGCCGCCACGGGCTGGGCCGGGCGTTCGGCCTCGACCGCGCGGGTGGCCGACGACCTGCGTACCGGCAGTTCGCCCTGGGCGGCCGCGCGGGCGTGCGCGGCGCGCGCGACCACGGGGGCCGCGGCCGTACCGGCGGTGATCAGCAGTGCCTTGGGCAGGAACAGCACGGCCCGCACACCGCCGTAGGGCGACCTGGTGTCCACCGACACCGCGAAGCCGTAGCGCGCGGCCAGCACGCCGATCACCGCGAACCCGAACTGCGGCGGGTCGCCGAGCCCGTTGATGTCCAGGTTCTCGCCGCCCGTCAGCCGCTCGCCCGCGACCGAGATCTCCAGCTCGTCCATGCCGACGCCCGCGTCGTCGATGACGATCGTGGTGCCGTTGTGCGCGGGCCGGACGGCGACCTCGACCGAGGTGTTCGGCTGCGAGTGCCGGGTGGCGTTGTCCAGCAGTTCGGCGACCGCGAGCACCACCGGCTCCACCGCCCGGCTGACCACGTCGACGTCGGGACCCGCACCGATCTCGACCCGCTGGTAGTCGCGGATACGGGACTTGGCGCCGCGCAGCACGTCGATCAGCGGCGAGGCGGCGCGCTGCCGTCCCGGCCACGATCCGCACAGCACCGCGATGGCCTGCGCCCGGCGCCCGAACTGCGAGTTGGCGTGGTCGATCTCCATCAGGTCCTGCAGAACATTCGGATTGTCATAGCGATCCTGCATGTCGGAGATGGACAGCTGCTGTTCGTTCGCCAGCGCCTGCACCGAGCGCATCGCCGCCTTGAGGGTGGACTTCGCCGACTGGTCGGCGCGCACCTGGGCCTTCTCGACGGCGCCGACAAAGCGGCCCACGATCCGGTCCATGCTGTCCGCGTACGCCGTACCGGCCAGCCGTTCGTCCCGCAGTCCCTGCGGCGGACGCCGCCCGCCCATCTCCACGGCGGACAGCCTGACCGTGACCAGATGTGCGGCCTCCGCCTCGCGGAGCCGCACATCCTCCTCGGCCGCGGTGAGCCGCTTCCTGAGCCGTGCCGCCACGAACGCCTGCCGGACCCATAGGAAAAGGGCCACCAGCGCGACGACGGCGACAGGCCAGAACACCACTCCCGACATATGACTCGTCATCAGATCCTCATGAACTCGGAGAGGTCGACCAGACCCGGTACAACCCATCGGATTCCGGTCCGTACGGAACGAACGCACCGGAACGCGCGCGGCGGTCGACGTGGCCAAAATCCGACGCCCATACCCACCGCGAGAGGGGATTGCCTGATCATCCTAGTCATCTGACGGACAGACAAGTGTCTTATGGCAAGGGTGTTGTGACGACTGATCAGACAAATCAGGGCGTCTTCACGGGCGTTTTCGCAGGCCCGTGGGGCCTGCGGCGCGGGGGCGAACCCGACGGTGCCGGGACGCAAGCGGTCGGTGTACGCGGCGAGCCTTCGGAAGGCTTGTTCCGCCGGCGGAGCGGCGGCCGGAGCTCGCAGCCGGTGGCATGCTCGGCCCCGTGACCACGCCCGCCGTCCGCGTCCGCTTCGGCCTGACCTCTCTGGAGTCGGTGCGCCCCTGGGGCCGGACCGAGCCCGAGCTGCACTGGTTCGGGCTGACCGACGGCTGGTACTGCCTCGACCTCGGCGGCCACGAGGTGCTGCGCCACGCCGACCGGACCGTACGCGAGCTGCGGCGGGACGGCCCCGCGCATCCGTACGTGGACCACTACGTGGCGCGGCTGTGGGAGGACCTGATCGCCCTGGTGGCAGGGGCGTTGGAGCCGGTGCCGCCCGACCTCGCGGAGGTGGCCGCGCGACTGGAGCCGCCGTGGGAGTGGCAGGACACACCGCAGGCCGAGGCGGCGGTGGCCTGGCACAGCGCGGGCTTCCTCCACACCGGCTGTCTGCGGGTCGCCCCGCTGGTGCGCTGCCGGCGTACCGCGGAGTTCCGAGGACGCGGTCACCCTCGCGTGGCGGCACCGGCCCGATCCGGAGGGCGTGATCGAGTTCGCGGGCGCCCAGGCGGGGCGGGTGACCGTACCCACCGGCGAATTCCTCGGCGCCGTCGCCGACTTCGACCGCGCGCTGCTCGCCGCGATGTCCCGCCGGGTCGCCGAACTCACCGCGGCCGGGCCGCCGCCGGGTGTCGCCCTCGACCTCGCCCAGCTCCACCGGGAGCACCGGGACCGCGCTGCCTGGCTCCCCCGCGCCCGCGCTCACCCCGGCGCCACGGACTGGGCCGCGGTCCGCGCGGGGGTCCGGGACCTGACCAGGCCGCCGCGGTAGCGCGCCCCCGAGCCGGCGGCCCGCTCAGGCGTCCAGCAACTCCACCAGCCGTGCGGCGAATTCGCGGGGGTGCTCGGTCGCGCCGAGGTGGCCGCCGGGGAATTCGGCCAGCTCCGTGCCGAGCGCTTCGGCCAGCCGGGCCGCGGGGCCCGACAGCGGGACCTGGTCGCGGGAGTCGGCGCCGACCGCCATCACCAGCCGGTCCGCACCCTTGCGCAGGGCGTCCAGGTCGGGCACGGAGGAGGTGAAGGGGCACAGCATGCGGTCGAGGAAGAAGGGCAGGTTGGCATGCATCCGCGGCGCCATCTCCCGGATCTCCGGCGCCACTTCGGTGGGCTGCTCGCCCGGCGTGCCGCCCAGGCCCTCGCTGAAGCGCGCCATCGCGGGGGCGGCTCCTCGCGCCCGGAAGATCTCGCGCACCTCCGCGAAGAGCGCCCGGTGCGGCGCCGGATCGGCCAGCACCTCCACCAGCGGCGGCTCGTGCGCGACCACCCGGCGCACCCTGCCCGGGTGCCGGGCCAGCAGTTCGAGCGCCACGATCGCGCCCGAGCTGCTGCCCAGTACGTACGCGGGCCTGTCCGGCGAGACCACTTCCAGCAGCCGGTAGGCGTCATCGGCCCACTCCGCCGTCCGCTGGTCGCCGGCCGGTCCGTCCAGCGGGCTGCGCGACAGCCCGCGCGGGTCGTACGACACCACGGTGAAGCGCTCGGCCAGGCCGGGAGCCATGCCCGCGTAGAGCCCGGCGTCGCCGGCCCCGCCCGGGATCATCAGCAGCACCGGGCCGCTGCCGCGCCGCTCGTAGTACAACCGCGCGCCGGGTACCGCGAGCGTGCCCGCGGCCGGTGTGCGCGGCCAGGTGTCGAGCAGCACATGGAGCGCGTCGAGCCCGCGCGACCACGACGCCCGCACCTCGCGGGAGTGCCCGAAGGCGCCGCTCAGCTCAAGGTGGATGTAGCCGTGGAAGGTGCTCCGCAGCAGCCGCCCGGCGTCGGTGAGGTCCGGCTCGGTGAGCCCGTACGCCCGCAGCATCCCGTACGTCAGCTCCACATTGCGCCGGAAGCCCTCGGAATCGGCCACCTCCTCGGGCTCGAACCGCATCTGCGAGGCCTCGTAACGCCCCGGGTGCTCCAGCGCGTAGTCGCGGTAGGCGTTCGCGAAGGCGACCAGCGCGTCCTTGCCTGCACGGCCCGCCACGGCCCCGCCGATCCGCGCCGCGACCTCGTCGGCGGCCACGAGCGCGATCCGTACCCGCAGCTCGCGCAGGCTCCCGACGTGCGAATACAGGCTCGCGTCCTTCACCCCGAACTGCCGCGCCAGCGCCGACAGGGTGACCTTGTCGATCCCGACCTCGTCCGCCATCGCCGCTGCGGCGGCGGTCAGCCGGTCGGTGGTGACACCCGCACGTGCCATGGTCGGCCTCCTCGTGAACTAGGATCTCTAGCTTTCAACCTAGACCCCCCAGGCGGAGGAGCGCACGCCGATATCCGCCCGGGCACGCAGACGCGCGGGCGGCGGGGCGCCCGGAACGGCGGCTGATCCGCGCACGAGTCGGCCGGGCGCCGCCCGGCCCCGATCCGCCGCGAGGTGCGAAGGCCAGCGGCATTCACGGAGGCGCGCGGCGTGATTGCGCGCCCAGCCACGACAACGCCGCACGTGGCGGCCACCGCAAGCGCCGCCCACGGAGGGGCGCGAGGAACCGCGCGCCCAGCCACGACGCAGCCGCACCCAGCGGCCCGCCGCAAGTGGCATCCGCCCCGGAGCGCCCGGGAAACGGGCATGGGCACAAAGCCACAGCGCACCCCCGGAGTCCCGGGCACGAGCGGGCACGGTCAGCCGCAACGCACCCCGGCCCAGAAGCCACCGCACCGCCCAGGGCGAACGGCTACGCCGCCAGGCGTTCCCGCACCGCAGGTACGACCTCCGACGCCCAGCGCCCGAGCTGATCCTCGGCGGAGGCGTCCCCCACCGGAAAGTGGATGAAGCCGGCCGCACCGAATTCACGGACGGCCCCGGCCAGTTCCTCCACCCACTGCCCGGCGGACCCGCCGACCCAGCGCCCGTCGCGGTCCCGGGTCGCAGCCAGCGGCCGGGGCGTGATGACGCCCGGGAAGTTGAAGACCGTCGCGATGTCGGCCGCCCGCCGGCCCACCGCGTGGGCCGCCGCGTCGATGACCGGCCGCGACTCGCGGTAGCGCGCGCTGAGCCAGTCCGCCGCGTGGCCGGGGATCCAGCCGTCGGCCACCCGCCCGGTCACCGCGAGCGACTTCGGCCCGACCGATCCGGTCCAGATCCGCGGCGCGGCCACCGGCGCCGGCTCCAGCGCGTCGACCCGGTGGAATTCGCCCTCGAAGGTGACCGGCGGCCCTCCGCCGCTCAGCGCCCTGATGAGGGTGACCGACTCCTCCAGCGCGCGTACGGCCGCGGCCGGGTCGAGCCGCGGCACCCCCAGCCGCACGATGTCGTCCCAGAGCCCGCCGGCCCCCAGGCCCAGCACGATCCGCCCGCCGGTCAGCGCGGACAGCGAGGTGACCGTGCGCGCGAGCATCGGCGCGGGCCGGCTCGGCAGGTTGCTGACGTTGACCAGTCCGCTGATCCGGGAGGTGCCGCCGAGCGCGACGCCCACGGCGGCGTACGCGTCGAACCGCCCGCCGGCGTAAGGGTGGTCGGAGACGGAGAAGAGGTCGAGCCCGTCCCGGTCCGCCCGCGCGGCGAGCCGCAGGACCCCGGGCACGCTCCCGGGTGCCAAGCCGGCGGCGACGCCGATCGCATTGCTGACGCCGACCCCGAAAAGCGCCTCTGTTGCTGTCATCGCTGTGTTTCCCTGTCTCCCGTACCCTGGCCCGCATGGGGAAGGCCGTGGGTGAGCGGATGAGTGTCGTCACCGCGCTGGTGCGAGCGTCGTTCCTGGTCAACGCGGTGTATGCGGAGACGGCCAGGGAGTACGGACTGACCGCCCAGCAGGGGCAGTTGCTGTGTGTGCTGATGCCGCAGCCGTACGGAATGGGCGAGCTGGGCGAGATGCTGAGGCTCGCGAAGTCCAGCCTGACGGGACTGGTCGACCGGACCGCGCAGCGCGGCCTGGTGCGGCGCGAGCCGGATCCCGAGGACCGGCGGGCGGTACGGGTCGCCCTCACCGCGGGCGGCGCCGACCTGGCGGACGCCTTCTACGCCGAGGCCTGCCGCCGGATCGAACAGCTGCCCTCGGGCCTGGCGGACGCCGACCGGGACAACCTGGCAGGACTGCTGGGCCTGGTCGTGACCGACAACGAGGTGCCGGTGGTCTTCATGGACGCGGACGAGCCGCCGCGCCGCTGACACCCGGTCCGGCCTGGCCGCGGCTTTACCCGGCGCTCGACGCCGGCGTACGTTCCGACGACGGCCGCAGCGGTTCGGCTCATGGTTTCACCCCACGATGCGATATGGCATTGTCATTCGTACTGCGAATTCGTACTGCGAACTATAATAGTTCGTAGTACGAACGGCAAACGTACAAACGGACCACACGTGGTCGGGACAGGGCGCCGTCCCGGCGCTACGCCTCGCCGGCGGCCTCGACCGCGTCCGCGAACCCGGGGTTGCTGAGCAGGATCCCGCCGTCCACCGGCAGCGTCACCCCGGTGATCCAGGCCGCGTCGGAGGACGCGAGGAAGGTGACGGCGCCCGCGATGTCCGCGGGTTCGCCGATCCGGCCGAGCGGATAGAGCGGACCGGCCGCGTCCAGGACGGACTCCTTGCCCTCCCAGGCCGGGGTGCGGATCGTGCCCGGGGCGACGAGGTTGACCCGGACACCGCTGGGCGCGGCGTGCACGGCCAGCGTGCGGGTCAGCGACATCAGGCCCGCCTTGGCCGCGCTGTAGGAGTGGTTGCCGAAGTAGGAGATGCCGTTGACCGAGCCGATGTTGACCACCGCGCCCCGCCGGCCGGGCGCGGCGGCGAGGTGGGGCAGCGCGGCCCGGGTGCAGCGCATCGCGCCGACGAGGCTGACGTCGAGGTCGAGCCGCCACTCCTCGTCGTCCTCGTCGGCGAAGTCGGGCCGGTGGTCGCCGCACCGGTAGGCGTTGTTGACCAGCACGTCGAGCGTCCCGAAGGCGGCCACCGCCCGCGCCACCGCCGCGTCCACCGACGTACGGTCGGCGACGTCGCAGCCGCAGGCCTCGGCCCGGCCGCCCGCCGCACGGATCGAGGCGGCCGTCCGCTCGGCCCCCTCCTCGTCGATGTCGGCGATCAGCACCCCGGCGCCCTCGGCGGCGAACCGCCGCGCTGTGGCCTCCCCGATACCGCGCGCCGATCCCGTGACGATCACACCGAAATCCTCGAAACGTCCTCGCATCGGGTCAGCGTATGCACTCCCTGAGTGCCCTGACCAGGGCCTGGGCACGGGGGTCCGCGGTGACATTGGGCTGCATGCCGTTGGTGACGTAGCCGAACCCGATGGCCGTACCGGGGTCGGCGAAGGCCAGGCTGCCGCCCCGGCCCGGGTGTCCGAACGACCCGGGGGCCAGCAGCGGCGAGGCCGGACCGTGCAGCATGTAGCCCAGCCCGAAGCGGGTGTTGACCACCAGCACCTGGTCGGGCCCGTCCGACTCCGGCGTCCTGGCCGCGGTCAGCGTGGCGGGCGCGAACAGCCGCGGCCCGTCCGCCACCTCGCCGACCAGCGCCGCGTAGAAGCGCGCGAGCGACCGCGCGGTGGCGATCCCGCCGGACGCCGCCAACTCCCCGGCCCGGTAAGCCGGGTCGTTCTCGTCCGGCAGCGGGGTGATCGCGGCGAAGGCCCGCCGGGTGAGCGAGCCGGGGTCGGCGTAGGCGTCCTGGACGGCCTGCTTGGCCCGGGTGCGCAGCCCGCCGGACACCGAGGGCTCGGGGACCTCGACGGCACCGATCCTGCCGACCTGGCCCACCCGCTCGGCGGGCAGGCCTATCCACAGGTCAAGGCCGAGCGGCCGGGTGATCTCCTCGGCCACGAAGCGGCCGATCGTACGGCCCGAGGCGCGCAGCACCAGCTCACCGGCCAGCCAGCTGAAGGTCTGCGCGTGATAGCCGTGCGCCCCGCCCGGCGGGAACTGCGGCTGCTGCGCGGCCACCGCCCGCGGCCCCGAGACCCCGTCGAGCGCCTGCTCCGGGGTGAGCGGCACGTCGAGCGCGGGTACGCCCGCCCGGTGCGCGAGCACCTCGCGTACGGTCACCCGCTCCTTGCCCCGCGCCTTGAACTCCGGCCAGTACGTGCCCACCGGTGCGTCCAGGTCCAACTGCCCGCGCTGGTGGAGCAGCAGCAGACAGGTCGCGGCCACCCCCTTCGTCGCGGACCGCACCGTCTGCGCGGTGTCCTCGCGCCACGGGCCGCCGCCGTCCGGCGCCGTCGTACCGCCCCACAGGTCGACGACCTTCCGCCCGTGCCGGTAGACCGCGAGCGCCGCGCCACGGTCACCGCGCCGCGCGAAATTCCCCGCGAAAGCGGCGCGGACCGGCTCGTACTCCGGCTCCACCGTCCCGTGCACCTCGGTGGCGTCCATGAACCGCCCCCCTCCCCTCCACCCCCGCCCCTGCGCTCTGTCCCCTCCATGGTGCACGACGGGTGTGACAGCCGGGCAGCGGCGTCCGGTCCGGGCGCGCACGGCGCTCGCATGCGGCCCGGCGGACCGCGGGCATGCGGCGGGCCCGTTACGGGACCGCGGTCCGGGTCGATGTGACCCAGGCGCGGCCCCGAACGGGCCCGGTGGGGGGATCCGCTATCCAGGTGCTACGAAAGCGGCGGGTATGCGTTGGCGATCAGCTGGTGGAACTGGGCCGAGAACCAGTGGCCCGCCAGCGGGGAGTTGGGCAGTGCGCCCGTCGGGTTGTTGCCGTTGCGCGCGTTGCCGCCGTAGGTCGGGTCGCACATCTGGTCGAAGCCCTTGCCCTCATCGTTGCTGATGGCCTGGCTCGCACCGTCCGACTCGCCCGGAGGCTTGACCCACACGTAGGCGTCGATACCCGAAGCGGGGGCGGCCGTCGGGCGGGCGCCGATACCGGCACCGGACTGGTTGCACCAGTTGCCGGCGTGGATCCGCTTGTCCAGACGTCCACCGTTCACGTACGTGTCCACGCTGGTCGTCGCGCCGGGACCGGTGGGACGGGCGGTGCCGCCCCAGCCGTTGCGGCCGGTGTCGATCAGCATGCCGATGTTGGACTGGAAGCCGACCGAGACCAGTTCATTGCGCAGGCCCTGCGCGTAGGACTGCTCGTCGACGTAGTTGTTCCAGTCGATCCACTTGGACTGCCGCACCGAGGTGCCGTTGACGGAGTCCGTGATCTTGACGTAGGGCTCGGTCGTGGCACTGTAGTTCGCCGTGTTGGCGATGAAGCCCTGCACGTCGGCCACGGTGGCGCCGTTGGTGGTGGCGGCCTTCAGGAACTCCTGCGCGGCGGGGACGAAGTTGCTGTCCCAGCCCAGCCAGGCGTGGTGACCCACGTCGATGTAGTTGTAGGTGTTGCCGATCGCGCCCAGCTTCGCCAGCGCGTAACCGACACCCTTCTCGTAGTTGCCGTTCGCCTTCATCGTCGCGCACGCGTCGGTGGAACCGGCGGTACCGCCCGCGTTGGTGACCAGGTTGGGCAGCGAGTCGGGCTCGATGATGTTGACAATCCGCAGACCCGCGTAGGCGGCGTTGCCTTCGAGAGCGGCGATCGGGTTGATGTAGTCGGTCTGGTAGCGGCCGATCTCGGTCGCGCCCAGCTCACCGTTGGAGGCGAGCGCCGCGCAGTCCCGGCCGGGCAGGTCGTAGATGACCAGCTCGATGGTCAGCGGCTGACCCGCGGCCTGCGTCACCGCGGAGTCCAGGTGCGCCTTGAGGCCCATCGCGCCGTTGGCGCCGTTGATCGCGGCGATCCGGTCCAGCCACACCGCGGTCGACTGCTTGGCGATCGCCTGGCCGCCGTCCCCGGCGGCCAGCGCGGACCACTCGGGGTTGACGTAGCCCTTGGCCCCGACGTACGGGTTGTCCACCCGCTGGCCGGCCGGCGGCGGGCTTGTCGGCGGAGTGGTGGGCGGCGTGGTCGGAGGCGTCGTCGGCGGAGTGGTCGGCGGCGTCGTGGGAGGCGTGGTCGGCGGCGTGGTGCCACCGCCGCCGCCACCGCACGCGACACCGTTCAGGGTGAACGCCGTCGGCGTGGTGTTGGTGCCGCTGTACGACCCGTTGAAGCCGAAGGTCGCCGTCCCGCCGGTCGCCACAGCGCCGTTGTACGACAGGCTGGCCGCGTTGACGGCCTTGCCCGTCTGGGTGACGGTGGCGTTCCAGGACTGGGTGATCTGCTGGTTGCCGGCGAAGCTCCAGCCGAGGTTCCAGCTGGTCAGCGCCGGGCCGGTGTTGGTGACGGTCACCTGCGTGGTGAAGCCGGTGTCCCACTGGCTCACGCTGTAGTTGACCGAGCAGCCGGCTGTGGCCGCCGAGGCGGTCGAGGTGCTGAGCGCGGCGGCCACGCCGCCGGACGCGACGACCATCAGACCTGCGGCCAGTGCCGCGGTTCTGCGTCGGACTATCGGGACTGCCATGTGCGAACAACCTCCATTGGGGGGATGGGCCTTCGAAAGGGCTTCGAGAGGTCATGGGAGGTGGTGCGGTGGTTCATTGATCGGTTACACGCTCTTAACGTGGGAGCGCTCCCATAGTGCGGAGCCGTCCTGCTCCTGTCAATGCTTGAAACACGACAAGGCGCTCCGCGCCGGGGTGAGTTGGGCTTCGCGTCCGCCGTCTGCGCTGGTCACGCCGCTACGGCGGACGCGCAAGCCCGCGGCCAACCTCCGGCTCCCGCCGCCGCGCCGCGCCCCGGCTTCGCGCCCCGAAGACCCCGCCCCGGCCGGCCGGACGCCCGGGGCGCCGTGGGCGCCCACGCGCCGACACGCCGCCGCAAGGGGGCGGGCTCCCGCGCGCCACGCGGGCCCGAGCCGGGAGCCGGGCCGGGACGGCGCGGCAGCCGCGCACCCGCCGCAAGGGCGCCCCTTGCGGCGGCGCGGGGAACTGCGCGCCCGATCACAGTGACGGGGAGGTGACACAGCACTCGGCCAGGGGGCGCGCCCGGCCACGACGGGGAGGTGACCGGCCACCGCAAGCAGCACACGCCCAAGGACGCGCGTACCCGGCCACCACGCACCGCAAGTGCGAAGGCTGCCGCAGGGGCACTCACCCAGCAGCACGGAGAACTGCGTGCCCGGCCACGACGACGGGGAGATGACCGGCCGCCGCAGCAGCACTCACCCTGGGGCGCGCGTACCGGCCACCACGCACCGCGAAAGCGAAGGCTGCCGCAAGGGGCACCCCGGGGGGATCCGACAAGTCCCCGGCCGCGGCTACGCGGTGGCCGCCGCCGCAGCCCTCCCCGCCCTCCGCCCGGAGAATATGCACCCGCCCAGGAACGTCCCCTCCAGCGAGCGGTACCCGTGCATCCCGCCGCCGCCGAAGCCCGCCGCCTCGCCCGCCGCGTAGAGCCCGCCCAGCGGCTCGCCGCGTCCGGCGCCGGAGTCCGTCCCGGCGGCGGTCGCGCCGGGCGGCGCGAGGACCCGCCCGTCAAGGTCCGTCTCCAGCCCGCCCAAGGACTTCCGGGTCAGAATGTTCAGCCGCACGGCGATCAGCGGCCCGGCCTTCGGGTCGAGCAGCCGATGCGGCGACGCCGTACGGATCAGCTTGTCGCCGAGATAGTTCCGCGCCCCGCGAATCGCCGTGACCTGGAGATCCTTCGTGTACGTATTCGCGATCTCCCGGTCCCGCGCCTCGATTTCGCGCCGCAGCGCGCTCTCGTCGACCAGTCCCTCACCCGTGAGCGCGTTCATGCCCTTCACAAGGGCGCCGAGTTCGCGCTCCACGACGAAGTCGACCCCGTTGCGTTTGAACGCCTCGACGGGTCCGGGCGCGCCCGGCAACGCGCGCTTGAGGACTTCGCGCACACTGCGCCCGGTGAGGTCGGGATTCTGCTCGGAGCCAGAAAGCGCGAACTCCTTCTCAATGATCTTCTGCGTGAGGACGAACCAGGTGTATTCGTGCCCGGTGCGCATGATGTGTTCGAGCGTGCCGAGGGTGTCGAATCCGGGGAAAAGGGGTACGGGCAGCCGCTTTCCCGTCGCGTCGAGCCACAGCGAGGAAGGGCCGGGCAGAATACGGATTCCGTGCCTGGCCCAGATCGGATTCCAGTTCTCGATGCCCTCGGTGTAGTGCCACATACGGTCGCCGTTGATGCCGGACGCGCCCGCCGATTGCGCGACGCCCAGCATCAAGCCGTCGACATGCGCGGGAACTCCGGAGAGCAGTTTCTTCGGCGGTGTTCCGAGCCGCTCGGGCCATGCCGCGCGCACCAGGTCGTGATTGCCGCCGATACCTCCGCTTGTGACGATGACGGCCTGCGCCTTGAGGGCGAACAAGCCCGCGACCTCCCGCGAACTGGCCGTGCCCCGCGCCGCGCCGCTGGCCGCCAGCACCTCACCGGTCACGCCGTCGACGGCGCCGCCGCTCGTGCTCAGCCCGGTCACCCGGTGCCGGAACCGCAGTTCCACCCGCCCCCGGGCGACCGCTTCCCTGACCCGCCGTTCGAACGGCTCGACGACGCCGGGACCCGTGCCCCAGGTGATGTGGAAGCGCGGCACCGAATTGCCGGGGCCGGTCGCCAGGAAGCCGCCGCGCTCCGCCCAGCCGACCACGGGGAAGAGCCGCAGCCCCTGCTCGCGCAGCCAGGCCCGCTTCTCGCCGGACGCGAAGTCGACGTAGGCCTCGGCCCATTGCCGCGGCCAGTGGTCCTCGGGGCGGTCGAAACCGGCGGTTCCCAGCCAGTCCTGGAGCGCCAGCTCCGTGCTGTCCTTGATGCGCATCCTGCGCTGCTCGGGTGAGTCCACGAAGAACAGCCCGCCGAAGGACCAGAACGCCTGCCCGCCGAGCGACGCCTCCGGTTCCTGGTCGACCAGGATCACCTTCCGCCCGGCATCCGCCAGCTCGGCGGTGGCCACCAGCCCCGCGAGACCCGCACCCACCACGACGACGTCCGCGTCCAGCGCCATCCGCCCGCCTCCTGCTCCACGCGCCCATTGCCACCGACCTACTCAGTGGTAATGCACGTTACGCGAGCCACCCCCGCCAGGTCAGTGCCCCTGCATCACCCCTTGTACGACCCTGCGCCTTCGCACCACCGGCTCATCCGACGATCAGCTGCCATCTCATCTCACCGTCGTGCCATTCGTCCGTGGCGGTGAGCCCGGCCGACGCGGCCACTGCGGCGGACGCCAGGTGGTCGGGGTGAATGTGCGCGATCACCGTCGTCACCCCCTGTCCGGCGAGCCACCCGATCAGCCCCCGTGCGGCCTCGGTCGCGATCCCCTGCCCTTGCCACGGCGTTCCGATCACCCATGCGATCTCCGCCTGCGGGCCGACGACCGTCGCCTGGACCGTGCCGGTCAGACAATCCGCTGAACGCAGCCGCACCACCCAGTTGCACCACGACACCCCGGACTCCCCCGACCCGGCGACCAGCCGCTCGTAGCGCGCCCGCAGGCCCTGTTCACTCGCCGGCGCGCCCCCGATGAAGTCGTGCAACCGCGGATCACCCAGCACCCGGGCCATTTCCTCGGCATATTGCGCCGCCAATGGCGCCAGCGTCAGCCGCCGCGTCCTGATGGCCTCGGCTTCCATTTCTCCCCGCACCCCTGCCTCCCGGCCCGCTGGTCCGCCGGTATCCGTCCCGGCCTCCACGGGACCGTACGCCCCGCCCGCCGTCGCCCTCGACCGGCCCGGCGGCCGACGAGGTGCGGCAGGCCGCGAGGGCGCACCGGGGTGAAAAGTTGCTGGCAGTGCGGGTGGCCCGAACCATGGGTGGGGTGAGCGACGGCGCGTACCTACGGTTTCCGCACCTGCACGGCGACATGCTCTGCTTCGCCGCGGAGGACGACATCTGGGTGGCCCCGCTGGGGCCGCCGGGCGGCTCGCCCGGGCGCGCGTGGCGGGTGACGGCGGACCGTACCCGGGTGGGACCGCCGCGGCTGTCACCCGATGGGGCGACGATCGCGTTCACGACCTGGCGGAGCCTGGACCCCGAGGTGTATCTGGTGCCGTCCGACGGCGGCACCTCGCGCCGGCTGACGTACTGGGGCAGTTCCGACACCAGGGTGTGCTCATGGACGCCGGACGGCAGCGTCCTGGCGGTGTCCTCGCACGGGCAGGCGTTCTCCTACTTCACCTGGGCGCACAGTGTGCCCGTCGCATGCGGCCCGGGCGGGCCGCTGCCATGGGGGCCGGTGTCGGACATCGCCGTGCACGACGAGGACGACGGCGGCACGGACGGGGGCGGCGAGCGCCGGACCCTGCTGCTGACGGGGACACCGCCGCACGAGCCGCACGCCTGGAAGCGCTACCGCGGCGGCGCGACCGGGCGGCTGTGGCTGCACGGCGAGCGCCTGGTGCCGGACATCGACGGGCACCTTGCGTCGCCGATGTTCGTGGCCGGCCGGATCGCCTTCCTGTCCGACCACGAGGGCGTCGGCAATCTCTACTCCTGCCTGCCCGACGGCACCGACCTGCGCCGCCACACCGACCACGCCGACTTCTACGCCCGGAATGCCGCCACCGACGGCGAGCGCGTCGTCTACCAGTGCGCGGGCGACCTGTGGCTGGTGGAGGACCTGGTCGCGCCCGGCGCCCTTCCGCGCCGCCTCGACATGCGCCTCGGCGGCGCCCGCAGCGGCCGCCGCCCCTACCAGGTGCCGGCCGCCTCGAATGTCGACGGCCTGGCCATCGACAGCACCGGCCGCGCCAGCGCCGTGTGCGTGCGCGGCAGCCTGTACTGGCTCACCCACCGCGACGGCCCGGCCCGCACCATCGCCGACGCCGCCGGCGCCCGCGTCCGGCTGCCGGAGATGCTGGGCGACACCGGCCTGGTCGGCTACGTCACCGACGCCGAGGGCGAGGACGGCATCGAACTGGCCCCGCTGCCGGGCCGCGCCTCCCGCGCCCTCAGCCGCGGCCCGGAGTCGGCCGCCGACGTGACCGATGTGACCGTCGCCATGGAAGCCGCCCTGGACATCGCCGAACCCTCCGCCGCCCCGGAGGACGCGTCGGCGGACACGTCGCCAGTGGGCGCCGCGCGATCGCGTACGGCGGAGGGCGATGATCGTATTCCGCCGGGCGATCGTCGTACGAATGCGGGCGATGATCGTATTCCGGGGGGCGATGGTCGTACGGTCAGAACCGGCTCCACCCGCGTGGCCTATGTCGACGGCGTCATCAGCCCCGGAACCGGGGGCGGCGCCGACACCGGTCCGCCGCCCGGCGACACCTCCGACGCCGTCACCCGCCTGGCCGTCGGCCGGCTCGGCCGCGTCCTGCAACTGGTGTCGTCGCCGGACGGCGGCACCCTGGCGGTCGCCTCGCACGACGGCCGCCTGCTCCTGGTGACCACCGGCGTGGCCGATATGACCGCGGACGGCGGCGCGTCCGGCTACGACGACACCGAGACCGACGTCAACACCGGCGGGCAGCAGCCACCCGGCACGGTGAACGAGCTGATCCGCTCCACCAACGGCCCGGTCCGCGACCTCGCGTTCTCCCCCGACTCGGCGTGGCTGACCTGGTCGCACCCCGGCGTCGGCCGCTCCTTGCGCTCGGTCAAGATCGCCCGACTGTCCGACCACACGATCATCGATGTCACCAACGGCCGCTTCGAGGACGAACAGCCGGTCTTCACCCGTGACGGCCGCTACCTGGCGTTCCTGTCCTGGCGCGGTTTCGACCCGGTGTACGACGTCCATACCGGCGACCTGTCGTTCCCGCTGGGCTGCCGCCCGTATCTCGTACCGCTCAATTCGGCGACGCCGTCGCCCTTCGCGCTGCCCGTCGACGGCGGCCCGGTCGGCAGCGCCAGCGGCAGCGGCCTGGACCCGGGCGAGAGCGGCGGCGACAGCGACGGCCCGGTCGTGGTCGAGGCGGAGGGCCTGCCCAGCCGGGTGACGCCCTTCCCCGTACCGGCGTCGAAGTACTCGTCGCTCGAACCGGTGCAGGGCGGCCTGGTCTGGCTGCGCTGGCCGATCTCCGGCGCCCTGGGCGAGACCTTCGTCAACCCCACCGACCCATCCGCCCGTCCCACCCTGGAGTTCTTCAGCCTCGGCAAGTGCAAGAAGACCGAACTGGTCCACCACATGGACTGGTACGCCGTCAGCGGCGACGGCCGCCGCCTCGCGGTCTACGACCAGGGCGAGCTCGCTGTGCTGCCCGCCAACGAGCGCGGCGACGACGACACCACGGTCTATGTCGACATGCGCCGGATCCTGCACGAGGTCGACCCGGGCGCCGAGTGGCAGCAGGCCTATGCCGAGGCGGGCCGCCTGACCCGCGACTACTTCTGGGCGCCCGACATGTGCGGCGTGGACTGGCCGGCCGTTCTCGACCAGTACCGCCCGCTGGTGGACCGGGTCGCCACGCCGGACGAGTTCGCCGACCTGCTCCGCGAGGTGCTCGGCGAACTGGGCACGTCGCACGCCTACGTCGCCGCCGCCCGCCGCAATGAGGGACCGCCGCACTACCAGCGCCCCATCGGCCTGCTCGGCGCCGACTTCCAGCACAACAAGGACGGCACCTGGACGGTGATCCGCATCCTGCCGGGCGAGTCGTCCGACTCCAAGGCCCGCTCCCCGCTGGCGGGCACCGGCATCCGCGAGGGCGCCGTCCTCACCCACGTCGACGGCCGCCCCGTGGACCCGCAGTCGGGCCCCTTCCCGCTGCTCGCGGGCGCCGGCGGCACCACCGTGGAGCTGACCTTCAAGCCGCCCGGCGGTCGCGGCGCGCCCCGCCGCGTCGCCGTCGTGCCGCTCATCGACGACCGCCCGCTGCGTTACCAGCACTGGGTCGCCAAACGCCGCAAGGTCGTCCGCCGGCTCAGCGGCGGCCGGTGCGGTTATCTGCACATCCCGGACCTGGGGGGCTCCGGATGGGCGCAGTTCAACCGCGACCTGCGCAAGGAGGTCGCCTACGACGCCCTGCTGGTGGATGTCCGCGGCAATGCGGGGGGCAACATCAGCGAACTGGTCATCGAGAAGCTCACCCGCACCGTGCTCGGCTGGGACCTCACCCGCAACGCCCAGCCCGTCTCGTACGCCGGCAACGCCCCCCGCGGCCCTGTGGTCGCCATTGCGGACGAGGCCACCTCCTCCGACGGCGACATGATTACCGCGGCTTTCAAACTCCTCGGCCTCGGCCCGGTGGTGGGCCTGCGCACCTGGGGCGGCGTGGTCGGCATGACCGGCCGCCACCGCCTGGGCGACGGCACCGTCATCACCGTGCCCATGAACGCCGCCTGGTTCGACGCCTACGGCTGGTCGGTGGAGAACCGGGGCGTGGCCCCCGACATCGAATGCCTCCGCACCCCGCTGGACTGGGCGGAGGGCCGCCACGGCCAGCTCGACGTCGCCGTACGCACCGCCCTGGCCCTGCTCTCCCAGCACCCCGCCGCCACTCCTCCCGACCTCACGGACCGTCCCGACCGCGCCCGCCCGCCGCTTCCCCCGCGCCCGCCCGCGACGCCGCCCTGACGCCTGCGGGACGCCCCGGCTGGCCGTACGCGCCGCGGACGTGGCAGCCTCCCCGCAATGGACACTCACAGCAGCGGTGGTGCGCGGGCGGTTTGGCCGCAGACCGTGGACGAGGCTCTGGCCGAGCAGGAGCGGATACGCGCTCTGGCGGATCTGACGTCGCCGGGACCGGCACCTGGCGACGTCCGGCTGGTGGCGGGCGTGGACGTCTCGTACGCCAGCGAGGGCACCGCCCTCGTCGCCGCCGCCGTGGTCCTGGACGCGGCGACGCTGGAGCCGGTGGAGGCGGCGGTGGCCGAGGGGACGGTGGCGTTCCCTTACGTGCCGGGGCTGCTGGCGTTCCGCGAACTGCCCTCGGTCATGGCGGCGCTGGAGAAGCTGACGCACACCCCGGACCTGCTGGTGTGCGACGGCTACGGCGTCGCCCATCCGCGCCGGGCGGGGTTGGCGGTGCATCTGGGAGTGCTGACCGGGTTGCCGTGCTTCGGCGTGGCAAAGACGCCGTTCGTTTTCGGCCACCATGATGTCGGCGAAGAGCGCGGCGCCGGGGCGCCGTTGACGGCGGACGACGGCGAGGTCGTGGGGCGGGCGGTGCGGACACAGCCGGGCGTCAAGCCGGTGTTCGTGTCGGTGGGCCACGCGATCGGCCTGGACCACGCGTGCGCCCATACCCTGCGACTCGCCCCCCGATACCGCCTCCCGGAAACGACCCGCCGGGCCGATCACCTCAGCCGCGAGCGTTTGCGCGCGATGACTCCGCGAACTGGAGAAGGGGCGCCCCGAGGGGCACCCCTTCCCTAGGTCACGGTATTCGCGTGACTATCCCACGGCGCGACGTCAGCTCCAGTCGTCCTGGGCCTCGTCGGTGGAGTCGTCGCCCACGCGCCGGCGAGCCTGCTCCTGGCCGCTCCGGGCAGACTCGTCGAGGCGACCGCCGGAGCGCTCCGAGGCGTCCTGCCCGGCCCGCTGCGCGCTGTCGTCGGCCTGCTCGGAGCCCTGACGGCGGGCTCCCTTGGCCTTCTCGGCGTACTCGCCCGCCTTGTTCCTGATGTCGTCCATACCGCCCATGATTACTCCTCCTGGAGTGTGTGGGGATGCGGCCTCGATCAGACTTACACGGGGGGACGATCAGCGCATCCCGGGGCGATCGCGTGCGAATCTCCGCAGGTCAGCAGCGCATTGTCGTCACTGAATGTGATGTCCGACAGCGCGGGCCGACTCGTCCGCTGCTCCTCCCCGCCCGACCAGGCCGCGCTGCGCGCCGGCGTTTCGGGCCAGCGCGGGTGCCGCCCGCCGCATTTCGCGCCGCCCGAGCGCCCCGCCGATGACCGACGGCAGCGCGCCCCGCACGGACTGCATGCCGCGCAGCCACCACTGCGCGTAGACATGGGGCGAACGCCGCGCGATACCCGCCGCGATACGGTCCACGGCCGGCTCCAGCGGATAGGTGCGGTTGGCCGGCCACGGCAGCCGCGCGCGCAACTCCCGCAGCACGTCGTCCTCGTCGGCGCCGCGCACCATGTCGGTGTCGGTCCAGCTGAGATATCCGACGCCAACTGCGACGCCCTGGTGCCCGACTTCCGCGCGCAGGCTGTGTGCGAAGGCCTCCACGCCCGACTTGCTCGCGCAGTACGCCGCCATCATGGGCGCGGGTGTGAGGGCGGCGAGCGAGGCGATCTGCAGCAGATAGCCGCGGGATTCGAGCAGCGCCGGCAGGAAGGCTCGGGCGGTGGCGATGCTGCCCAGCAGGTTGACGTGGATGACGCGGTCGAACGCTTCGGGGTCGGAGTCGAGGAACGGACCGCCGGTCGCCACACCGGCGTTGGCCACGACGACGTCGATCCGCCCGAAGTGCGCGAGCACATCGGCGGCGACCTGCGCCATGGCGGCCCGGTCGGTGACGTCCGCGGTCCAGCAGGCCGCGTCACCACCCAGCGACTCGGTCACCCGCTTGAGTTCGTCCGGCTCGAGCCCGACCAGCGCCAGCCGCGCGCCGCGCGCCGCGAGCTTGCGGGCCAGCAATTCGCCCACCCCGCGGGCGGCGCCTGTCACCACCACGACCTGACCGTGCACCGATGATCGGCTCATGCGCTCTTCTCCTCCGCTACGGGGTCACTCTGTCGGGCAGCGGCGTCACCCTCCGCGTCAACTCCGGAAGGCGACACTGCGTGGGCGGCGGCCAGCGCCCGGATGACGGACTCCACAGCCGCCGCGTCCTCGATCGGCGTCATATGGCCGAGCCCGGGGAGTTCGGTCAGGCCGACGCAGTGCGGGAGGACCTCCACCATGCCGCGGGAGTGCACTTTGGGCGTGAGCTTGTCGTGGGTACCGACCAGGACGGCGGTGGGCGCGTCCAGCGCGGCGATCTCCGCGTCCAGGTCGAGGACGGCCAGCACCCGGCCCCAAGCGGCACGTTGCCTGGCCTTGCAGGCGTGCACGATCCGCGCGGTGAAGGCCACCTGCTCCCTGGTCGGGGCCTTCCCCAGCACGCCGTAGCCGAACGCCGCCCGCGACAGCGGAGTGATCGGCCCGAGCGGCAGCCGCGAGGTCAGCAGCTGCCGGTGGAAGACCCGCCGCAGCCACCGCACCGACAGGCGCGGCGGCAGCACCTCGGTCGCGCCGAGCAGCCGCCCGCTGGCGGTACTGGCGAGCAGCACCGCGGCCGTACGGCTGCGTACGGCCGGCCGCCCGAATGCCGCCATGATCGTCATACCGCCCATGGAGTGCCCGGCCAGCACCGCCCGTTCACCCTCCGGTACGACCGCTTCCAGTACGGCTTCCAGATCATCGGCCAGTACGCCGGTGTCGTAACCCTTCCGGGTGAGCGACTCCGCACTGCGGCCGTGACCCCGCTGGTCGTAGGCGATCACCCGGAAATCGGACGAGAGCAGCCGTATCACCGGCGCCCAGAAGAGGATCGAGCACGCCCAGCCGTGCGCGAGGACCACGGTGGGACCGTCGGGGCGGCCGAATTCCTCGACATGGACACGGTTTCCGCCGGGCGACACCACGTGCAGCGTCCGGCGCGGGGGCACCTCTTCGTAGGGGAGCGTCATGACGCGGCCTCCGCCCGGATCGTACGATCATCGCCCGCCTGCGCCACGTCACCCGCGGCGGGCGCTATCAGATCGTATTCGGAGATTTTCAACTGCCTTGTCGCTTGCCGGAATTCCGCGGTGGTGCCGGGCCACGCGGTCGTGTTGCGCCCGTTCGCGTCGAGATACCAGCTCCTGCAGCCGCCGGTGTTCCAGACCGTGCGGGCGGCGCGGCGCTGCATCTCCTCGTTCCACGCGGCCACTGCGGCGGGTTTGGCGTCCAGCGCAGCGGCGCCGGTGCTCGCCAGGGTGCGCATGTAGTCGGCGACGTAATTGAGCGACGATTCGATCATCAGGATCATCGAGCTGTTACCGAGGCCGGTGTTGGGGCCGATGATGAGCAGCAGGTTGGGGAAGCCGTCGACCGTGCACCCCCGCAGCGCCGCCATGCCGCCCTTCCAGTGCTCGCCCAGCGTGCGCCCGTCGGCGCCGATGACGCGGTCGCCGATCGGCATGTCGGTGACGTGGAAGCCGGTGCCGAAGATGATCGCGTCGACCTCGCGCTCGGTGCCGTCCGCCGTGACCACGGAAGAACCGCGCACCTCGGCAAGGGCGGCGGTGACGACCTCCGTGTTGGGCTGCGCGAGCGCCGGGTAATACGTGTTGGACAACAGGATCCGCTTGCAGCCGATCGTGTAGTCGGGGGTGAGCCGGGCACGCAGCGCGGGATCCTTGACCGACCGTCGCAAATGGGCGCGGGCGATGCGTTCCGCCGCCTTCATCAGCCGGGGGCGCTTCACGAACGCGCCGACCTGGAATTCCCTGATCGTCCACAGCAGCCCGCGCCTGGCCTTGGCGGTGCTCGGCACCTTGCCGTGCAGCCAGCGCTCCGCGCCGCTGACCGGGCGGTCGACGCGCGGCATCACCCACGGCGGGGTGCGCTGGATGACGGTCAGGCTGCCGACCTCCGGCTGGATGGACGGCACGATCTGGATCGCCGACGCGCCGGTGCCGACCATGGCGACGCGCTTGCCCCTGAGGTCGTAGTCGTGGTCCCAGCGCGAGGAGTGGAAGACCGGCCCCGGGAAGTCCTCGATACCGGGGATGTCGGGGATCTTCGGGTCGGACAGCGGACCGGTAGCCGACACCAGGACGTCGGCGGTCAGCTCGCCGGCCGCCGTGGTCACCTCCCAGCGCCGGGCGGCACCGTCCCAGCGCGCCTGCTTCACCTCCGCGCCGAACCGCATGTGCGGGCGCAGCCCGAAGGTGTCGGTGACGCGCTCCAGATAGGCCCGGATGTGCTCCTGCCCGGAAAAGGCGCGCGGCCAGTCCGGGTTGGGGGCGAAGGAGAACGAGTAGAGATGCGAGGGCACGTCGCAGGCGCAGCCCGGGTAACTGTTGTCGCGCCAGGTGCCGCCCACCGCCTCGGCCCGCTCCAGGACCACGAAGTCGGTGATCCCCTCGCGCCGCAGCCGTACAGCGACTCCCAGACCGCCGAATCCGGACCCGATCACCGCCACCCGCACGTGTTCGCGGTTGTCGTCGTCCATGGCACCGCCCTTCCTTCCTGCCGGCCCGTCCACGGCCGGGGGCCGCGACCGGCCCTCGTACCGCCGCACATCGTGCCATCAATCACTGGCACTGTTTGGACTGTAGGGCACGGCAGGTTACCTGCGGTAGGGGGTGGCCCGAAATCCGCGGAGAATGGCCGCGGGATGTCGGGGAAGGAACGCCGCACCAGGATGAAGCCCCTTACGCCAGCGCATAGGGTGGCCGGGTGAACGACCGCGTGGACGAGACAAGCACAGCTGCTTCCGCCGGCGCACAGCCCGGCGGGCACCCGGGCGCACGCGAATACCGTGTCGAGGAGCTGGCGGAAGCGGCCGGGATACCTGTGAGGACGCTGCGCTTCTACCGGGAGCGCCGGCTCCTGCCACCGCCCCGCCGCGACGGCCGTATCGCCTGGTATTCCGAGAACCACCTCGCCAGGCTGCGCACGATCGCCGCGCTGCTGGAACGCGGCCACACCCTCGGCGGCATCACCGAGCTGATCACCGCCTGGGAGAACGGCCGCACCCTGAACGGCGTCGCCGAACTGCTCGGCCTCGGCGGCACCCTCGCCGCCCCCTGGTCGGACGAGACGCCGGTCGTGCTCACCCCGCAGGAGCTGGCCGACTACTTCGGCGACGACGCCAGCCCGGCAAACCTGACCACGGCTCTGGAGATCGGCTACATCTCCGTCGCGGGCGAAAGCGCGCTGCACACCAGCCGCCGCCTGCTCGACGCGTCGGCCGCCCTCGTGCGCCAAGGCGTACCGCTGGCCGCGGTCCTTGCCGCGGGCCGCGAGGTACGCGACCACGTCGACGCCATTGCCGAGCTGTTCACCGAGGTCGTCAAGACCCATGTGCTCGGGTCGCTGGACGACCTGCCCCCCGAGCAGGCGCACCGCATCTCCGACGCCATGCAGCGGCTCCGCCCTCTGGCCAAGGACATCGTCGACGCCGAGATGTCGCTGGCCATGGAGCGCCGGGTGCGCCTCGAGATCGACGCGTGGCTGCGCGGCCAGGGGGTCGCCACGGATCCCGCGACAGGCCAGGCGCCCCCGACGTCCGAGGCGCCCGAGGACCCGTAGCAGCCGGGCGGGAACGGCGGACGCCCGCGCACCGCGAGCGCCGCTCCCGGTGACCTGCAAGAGTGGAGAACAGCGATCCCTGGGAGGTGTCCCCCGTGCAACAGCCCCACGACGCCAGTGCGGAGCAGGCCATACTCGGCCGCATCAGCAAGATGGTCGCCGACGAGAAGACGCTGCGCGATCTGCTCGCCGACGCCGGCCCGGAAGGCGCGGACGAACGCGAACGCCTGACCGCGCTGGAACACGAACTCGACCAGTGCTGGGACCTGCTGCGGCAGCGCCGCGCCCTGTCCGAGGCGGGCGAGGACCCCGGCTCCGCCCGCGTCCGCCCGTCCTCGACGGTGGAGGGCTACCGGTCGTGACGAATTCCGGCGCAATGGACGACGCCGAAGCAGTCTCCGTAGCCGACGCACCGCAGGACCGCCGCTACGAGGCCAGGGTCGGCGACGATCTGGCCGGTACGGCCGCGTACATCCGTACGCCCGAGGTGATCGCCTTCATCCACACGGAGGTAGGCGAGGCCTACGAGGGCCGCGGGATCGGCTCGGCGCTGGCGCGTACCGCCCTTGATGACGCCCGCACCCAGGGGTTGCGGGTGCTGGCCATCTGTCCGTTCATCGCCGGGTGGCTCACCAGACACCCGGAATACGACGATCTGCAGTTCGTTCCGGAAAGCAGCGTCACTGACTGACAGCAGCGGCGTGTCCCGACCTCGATGTCGTTTTCTCGCCAGACCGAGACGGTGACGAGGGGCGATGCTGGTGACATGCACACCGACTTCGACGCCTGCGTACGCGCTGTCCAGTCGAAGGACGCCCGATTCGACGGGTGGTTCTTCACGGCGGTGCTGACCACCCGCATCTACTGCCGGCCGAGCTGCCCGGTCGTGCCCCCGAAGGTCGAGAACATGACCTTCTACCCGAGCGCCGCCGCCGCACAGCAGGCCGGCTTCCGCGCCTGCAAAAGGTGCCGGCCCGACGCGAGCCCCGGCTCACCGCAGTGGAACGAGCGCGCCGACCTGGTCGCCCGCGCCATGCGGCTGATCGCCGACGGTGTGGTGGACCGCGACGGCATCCCGGGACTCGCCACCCGGCTCGGCTACAGCGCCCGCCAGGTGGAGCGCCAGCTGCTCGCCGAGCTGGGCGCAGGACCGCTCGCCCTGGCCCGCGCGCAGCGCGCCCAGACCGCGCGGCTGCTCATCGAGACCACCACCATGCCGATGGGCGAGATCGCCTTCGCGGCCGGCTTCTCCAGCATCCGCGCCTTCAACGACACCGTGCGCGAAGTCTTCGCCCTTGCGCCGGGCGAGCTGCGCGCCAGGGTGGCCAGGGGCCGCCCCGCGGCGACCGCGGGCTCCATCGCGCTGCGACTGCCCTTCCGCCGCCCGCTCACCCCGGACAACCTGTTCGGGCACCTTGCCGCGACCGCCGTCCCCGGCGTCGAGGAGTGGCGCGCGGGCGCCTACCGCCGCACCGTCCGCCTGCCGCACGGCGCCGGCATCGTCGAGCTGCGGCCGCTGGCCGATCACATCGGCTGCCGGCTGTGGCTCACCGACTGGCGCGACCTTGCGCAGGCGATCAGCCGCTGCCGCCGGCTGCTCGATCTGGACGCCGACCCGCTGGCGGTGGACGCGCTGCTGTCCGCCGACCCGGTGCTCGCGCCGCTGGTCGCCAAGTCGCCGGGGCGGCGGGTGCCACGGGTGACGGACGGACCGGAATTCGCGGTCCGCGCGGTGCTCGGGCAGCAGATCTCAACGGCCGCCGCCCGTACCCACGCCGGGCGGCTGGTGGCGGCCTACGGCGACGCCGTCGACGATCCCGCCGGCGGCCTCACCCACCTCTTCCCCTCGCCCGCCGCCCTGGCCGGCCACGACCCGGCGGCGCTGGCGATGCCGCAGAGCCGCCGGGACACCCTGGCGGCGCTGCTGGGCGCCCTGGAGGGCGGCGGGCTGGACCTGGACGTCGGCAGCGACTGGCAGCGCGCGAGAGCGCAGCTGACGGCCCTGCCGGGCTTCGGGCCGTGGACGGTCGAGACGATCGCGATGCGGGCGCTCGGCGACCCCGACGCCTTCCTGCCGACCGACCTGGGAGTCCGCTACGCCGCCCGCGACCTCGGCCTGCCCGCCACACCCGCGGCGCTGACCCGGCACGCCGCGGCCTGGCAGCCGTGGCGTGCCTACGCGACGCAATACCTGTGGGCAACCGGCGATCATCCGATCAACGTCCTGCCCACCGATCACCCGCAACCGGAAGGCGCTTCACGATGACGACGACAGCTCGCACAGCCACGGCGGCGACCCTCACCGCATCCGCTCATACGATCATGGACAGTCCGATCGGCCTACTGACCCTGGTTACCCGGGAGGGTGGCCTCGCAGGCCTGTACATGACGGAGCACCGGCACATCCCGCCGCAGGACACCTTCGGACCTCGGGTCGCGGCCACCGACGTCCCGGTCCTCGCCCGTACCGCCGAGCAGCTGAGCGCGTACTTCGCCGGCGAAGTCGCGGACTTCGACATCGACTTGTCGACTTCGGGCACCCCGTTCCAGCACCGGGTGTGGGCAGCCCTGCGCGACATCCCCTACGGCGCGACCGTCTCGTACGGCGAACTCGCCGCGGTCCTGGGCCAGCCCACCGCCTCCCGCGCGGTCGGCCTCGCCAACGGGAAAAATCCGATCAGCATCATCGTGCCCTGCCACCGGGTGGTCGGCGCCAACGGCAGCATGACCGGCTACGGCGGCGGCATCGAGCGCAAGCGGTGGCTGCTGAGCTTCGAGAACGGCGCACAGCAGCCGGTCCTGAGCTGACGTCAGGAGGGCGGGGCGTCAACCCGGCGCCCCCGCAAACTCACCTCGCACCCGCCATGCCGCAGGAGCGCCCCGCCGGTGGTCCGCACGCGCAGAACGAACCGGCCGACAGGGCGCTCACCCGCACGGGTGAGGTACGGCTCAGATCACAGCCGGCTCGCGTTCCTCCTCGGCAGCCGACCGCGGCTGCTCGGCGAGGGTCTTGCGCAACTGCTCGCCCTCCACGTCGACATTGGGCAGCACGCGGTCCAGCCGCCGGGGCAGCCACCATGCGGCACGCCCGAGCAGTGCGAGTACCGCGGGCACGATGGTCATACGAACGATGAACGCGTCGAAAGCCACCGCAATGGCCAGGCCGAATCCCATCATCTTGATCATCGCTTCGGACGATCCGATGAATCCGGCGAAGACGCTGATCATGATGACGGCCGCGGCGGACACCACTCGTGCGCCATGGGTGAATCCCGTCACGACCGCCTGCTGCGGCGTCTCCCCGTGGACGTAGGCCTCCCGCATCCGGGTGACCAGGAAGACCTCGTAGTCCATGGCGAGGCCGAACACCACACCGACCATGAAGATCGGCATCATGCTCATGATCGGCCCGGTCTGCTCCACCCCGATCAGGCCGGACAGCCAGCCCCACTGGAAGACCGCCACGACCGCGCCCAGTGCGGCAAGCACCGACAGCAGGAACCCGAGCGCGGCCTTGAGCGGCACGAGCACCGACCGGAAGACGATCATCAGCAGCAGGAAGGCCAGGCCGACGACCAGCGCCAGATAGGGCAGCAGGGCGTCGTTGAGCCGCTGCGAGACGTCGATGTTCATCGCGGTGGTACCGGTCACCAGCACCTCGGCGCCGGTGGCCTTCGTGAACTCACCCGAATGGCCGCGGATGACGTGCACCAGGTCCTCGGTCTGCGCGCTGCTCGGCTTGGACACCGGCACCACACTGAGCGTCGCGGCGTCACCCTTGGGGTTGAACGCCGGCTCGGTGACCGTCTTGACGTCGGCGAAGCCGGAGATCGTCTCCTTGATCTGCTGCGCCGCCGCCTTGGGACTGTCGCTGTGGGCGCCGTCGACCACGACCATGAGCGGTCCGTTGAAGCCCGGCCCGAAACCGTCGGACAGCATGTCGTAGGCCCTGCGCTGCGTGGTGCTGACCGGCTGCGAGCCGTCGTCGGGCAACCCGAGCTGCATGCTGCTCATCGGGATGGCTGCCAGCCCCAGTGCGACCACTCCGGCCAGCAGGAACGGAACGCGCCGCCGCACCACCAACCGCGCCCAGCGCGTACCCATGTTGGGCTTGCCGTCGGCGACCGCCCGGCCCTTGCGCACCTTGCGGCTCAGCACCTTGGGGCCGGCGAAGCCGAGCAGCGCCGGTATCAGGGTGAGGGCGATCAGTACGGCGAGCGCCACGGTACCCGCCGCCGCCATGCCCATCTTGCCGAGCATCGGGATGTTGACGACCGACAGTCCGGCCAGCGCAATGAGCACGGTGAGCCCCGCGAAGACCACCGCGGACCCGGCCGTGCCGACCGCGCGCCCGGCCGCGTCCTCACCGTCCCGGCCCTCCATGAGTTCATGCCGGTGACGCGAGACGATGAAGAGGGCGTAGTCGATGCCGACCGCCAGTCCGATCATCGACGCGAGTGTGGACGACGTGCTGGACAGACCGAACGTGCTCGCCAGCGCGGTGATCGACGCAATACCGACGCCGACACCCATGATCGCGGTCAGCAGCGGCAGCCCTGCGGCGACCAGTGAACTGAACGTGATCAGAAGTACGACCGCGGCAATGCCGACACCTATTGCCTCGCTGTTGCCGGTCGACGGCGACGCCTGCAGCGCGGTACCGCCTGCCTCCACGGTCAGTCCGGCGTCCCGGCCGTGCTGGGCGGCGTCCTCGATCGCCGTATGCGTGGCATCGGTGATCTCGGCGGACTTCACCTCATAGGTGACTGTCGTATAGGCGGTGGTGCCGTCCTTGCTGACCGCGTCGGCGGTGTACGGATCGGCAGCGGTGGCCTTCTGCGGGGTGTGCCCCAGTTCGGCGACGACCTGCTTCACTGCCGCCTTGTTCGGCCCGGCGGTGACCTTCTGGCCGCCGGGCGCCTTGAAGACGATGCGCGCGCTCGCGCCGTCGGCATTGGTCCCGGGGAAACGTTCATGCAGCAGGTCGAACGCCTTCTGCGCCTCGGTGCCGGGCACCGTGAAGTTGTCAGCCGGCGCGGACGGCGCGGTCGCGGCGCCGACTCCTGCGAGGCCCAGCAGCGCGACCCAGACGAGGACGACGTATCGCCGTCGCCGGAAGGCGAACCGGCCCAGTTTGTAGAGGAAAGTGGCCATGGAGGCAGGGGCTCCCGTCAGGAAGGGGCGAAAATGGGCGTGTGGAACCAGCCCGACGACGAGAGCGGCGTGTCAGGTGGGGCGGGTCAGAGGGATGATCGGAAGAGTGCGCAGTGCCGTTGGGGCATGCCGGACCGACGCAACGGTGTGCTTACACGCTGATCAGCTTTCTTGATGCGACTTATGACAGACCGAGGGCGGGGACCACCACGGCGTCGATGTATCTGTGGCTGTAATCGGGATCGGCGTCGACGCCCTCGAGGATTGGACGCGCCATTGCGCCGCCGAACAGCATGTGCGGGATGAAGTCACGCGCCGGGTTGTCGGCAGCCAGCTCACCGCGGTCCACCGCGCGCTGCACCAGGACGCGGAAACTGACCAGCTCCGGTTCGATCAGCAATTCCCGCAGGGCGCGGAAAAGGTCCTCGTTCCGGAAGGCGGCATGCGCGAGTCCGCGCATGAGCTCCTGGTCACGCTTGGCCTCGTTCTCGTCGTGGCACCGGACGAGCTCGTGCAGGTCGCCCGCGATCGACCCGGTGTCGATGTCGGCGAGCGACACCGGCTTGGAGTGCCGCAGCGCGGTGGCGACAAGTTCCGGCTTGCCCTTCCACTGGCGGTAGAGGGTGGCCTTGCTCGACCGCGTACGGGCGGCGACCGCGTCCATGGTCAACGCCTCGTAGCCGACCTCCCGCAGGAGCTCGACGACCGCCTCGTACAGTTCCCGCTCGCGCTCGGGGGTCAGGCGGGTACGACGTGCGGCAGATGCCTGAGCCGTCATGTCCTGTCCTCCGAATCCGCTGGTGGGCGGCAACAGCGTACGGCCTCGTCCTGCGCCGCGCTGACGCCACGGACCCCGCCGTCCGATGCTGCCATCGAAACGATGTCGTACACCTAGAGCGTAGACGACCCACGATCGAAACGCCACCGTTTCGATCGTGGGTCGTGTCACGCGTCCGCCGGGCAACCACACCGAGCGCCACGCAGCCGTTCCGTCGCCTATTGCGCCGCCATCGATAGGCGTCGTCCTTGCGGCGGCGACAGCGCAGGGACGACGACCGCTTCAGGCCGGCAGGGCCAGGGTGTGGCCGGTGTGCTCGACCTTGGCCCGCAGATAGCGGACATTGGCGTCGGAGACGTGCACACCGGTCGGCACTCGCTCGGCCACCTGCGTACCGAACTGCGCCAGTTGCCGCGCCTTGTCGGGATTGTTGCTCAACAGCCGGATCGCGCCCACCCCGAGAGCGGTCAGCATCTGGGCCGCGGCCGTGTAGTCGCGCTCGTCCTCACCCCGCCCCAGAGCGCGGTTCGCCTCGTACGTGTCCAAGCCGTCGTCCTGCAGCGCGTATGCGTCGAGTTTCGCGTACAGGCCAATGCCCCGGCCCTCCTGACGCAGATACAGCAGATAGCCGCCGCGCTCGCGGATACGCTCCACCGCCTCGCGCAGCTGCGGGCCACAGTCGCAGCGCTGCGAACCGAAGACGTCGCCGGTGAGGCACTCCGAATGCGGCCGCACCAGCGGCACGGCCACGTTCGCGTAATCGCCGATCCCGAGCGCCAGGTGCTCCTTGCCGTCGGCCAGGCCGGTGAAGGTGAAAACGTCCGCGGCAGTCTCCCACCCGTCGGGGAAGCGCAACGGAACTCGCACCTTGGTACGGACACCGGCGACGGCCGGTACCGCGGACGCCGCAATAGGCGCAGGACTTGCGTCTGCCGACATATCGACTCCCTCGTAAGATCTTGAAACCTCAAGCTCTTACGGCCATCGGATTATTTCCGCACCGCCACCTTGTGGCGCAGCTCACATGTCCGCCCCAACGCCTCCCTGACAGGCCGCCGTTGCGACGTCGTACGACCAGTTGCTCGTACGACGTACGAAGGACGTACGAGTGACCGCCTACGCGTCCGGCCGTGAAGCGCTCCGGGTAACCCGTGAGGAGGCGAGGCCGCTCTGGGGTCCCGCCGGGTGCCCGCGCACCCGCGCGACGCCAGGTGAGCAGTCCGCCTCGACCCGCGACCGCACATTGCCACGCGTCCGCTGCGACAGGCAGGCCCGAACCGACCTCGAAAATGACAAAAGTCCCACCGACCTTCACGGTCGGTGGGACTTCTCCGGCCCTTCTTGAATCAGCTCAAGAACGACTCCATTGTGGGGTGTTCACGAGTGACTCTGACCAGCTACGTCCAACGCCTTTGGAGATCGCTTCCCGTCCGAGAGGTGATCGTTTCCCGGCAGAGACGCAGACCGCCTATGAGACGGCGATGTCGTGCTGGTTGCTGCATGCGTCATCTCGTAGGTGCAGCCGGCGCAGGTCTTGCAGTGCGGCGACGGGGAAGGGGTGTTGAACCCACTTGGCTCGGTATCCTTCTTCGCCGTGCAGCCGCAGCACTGACTGCGCGGCGTCGATGACGGCGTGGCTCAGGGCGCTTCGGTTTTGCGTTGAGGTCCAAACGAGCGTGCCGTCGTCGTCGTTCACGTCAAAGCTCGCTGACATGTCCGGGAAGCGGTAGATCGAGATGCGTACGTCCGACCCCATGCTTCGAAGGACCCACCTGACTTCGGCCGGTTCGAGGTCGAAGGAGAACCGGTGGACGGGGTTGGGGCCGTAGAGGCCGGCAACGCCGTGAAGCACGTCGGCGAGGGCATCGGTGCAGTAGCTGACGATGTCCTTGCGCTCCGATGGACCGTCTGTGATGCGGCACGTTGCCCAGCCAGACCCGCTGAGTTCCCAGCTGAACTGGAGATCGGTCATCGTTCTCCTCCTCCCCCGCCTTGTCGATATTGGGCCAGTAGCCGGAAGAACTCGTCGATCGGTGTGGAGTCCGCTGGCGTTCTATGCTCGATGGCCGCTGCCCAGCCAAGGGAGCCGGAGATGCCGTGCTGCTCGCGCAGCCAGCGGGTGAAGTCCTCTTCGGGCCAGAAAATGAAGCTCTCGTCGATGGAGTGCACGCCGAGCGCTACTCGGTAGCCGATGAGCATGGACTGCAGGTGCTGGAGTGAGCCGTTGGGAAGCCACATGCCGGGCCGCAGGCGGATCTGCTCCAGGAAGTCGTACACGTCGGCGCACTCCTGCCAGTGCTTGACGGTGTTCTGCGCGGGGTTTTCGGTCGGCACGGGGTGAGCCTACGGCGCACGGGAGTTGTCCTTCGCTGAAGCGGTGCAGGCAGCAGTAGGCACGCGTGGTCATTTGGGGACATCTGCGGTCACACTCTGCGATCTTGATATTGCTCCCTCTACGTTTGTCTGGGACCTGGAGTGCCGCAGGTCCAGGGGTGTCGGCTGAGCGAAGGCAGGGGCCGGGATGACGTCGCTGTTCGACCGTCTGGATGTTGAAGAGGCCATCGTGCGCGGTGAGTTGGCCGCACTGCGCGACAAGGTCGCGCAGGCGGAGGAGCGGCTGGCCCACCTGTCGATCACCCGGGAGACGTTGCTTTCCCTCACGGGTGAGGAGCATGTCATCGACGGGCGTGGGGAGGCCGGGCCGCAAGAGCACGACCCGGTCGGCGCAGGCAGTACCCCGCAAGCAGGAGCTCTGAAGGGACGGCCTGCTGGTGCTTCTGGTCCGGACGAGGCCCCGCCATCTTCGGGTCGGCTGGGTTGGGAGGTCGCCCGAGAGCGGATGCTGGTGCTTCTGGCGGGGGCAGGGCGGGCGATGAAGGTCCAGGACATCGCTGCGGCGATCGGCGAGGACGTCACGGACACTTCGAAGGGGCGGAGAGTCGAGACGACCCGGTCCCGGTTGAAGACGCTCGTCAAGGAAGGCCAAGTAGTCGAGGGGCCGACCGCCTGGTTCGCAATCGCCCCCGCCGGAGACCGGCAGCGGAGGGATGCCAGGGAGTGAATCTGGGCCGCGAGCGCGCGGCGTTTTCAGGTGGCACCGCCGAGGGACTACCAATCAGCTCGGCGGTGCCGGGTGCGTGAGCGCCCGCCTGGCAGGTGGCTCCCGCGCGTCCGAGGGTAGTTGAGGCGCTCTCCCCTCGGCGTGTGAGCCACGAACTTCGTCATGCCCGGTCGTCCTTTGGCGTCTTCGGGCGTGGATCGAGGCTCAATGCGTTCTCTTCCGATCGATGTTGCTGCTGTCCGGCCACAGGTTGGCGCCGGTGAAGTGGGCGAGGCGGGCGACGGTGGCCACGTCCGGCCAGGACCGTCCCGTGAGAAGGTCGGCTACGGCCTGCCTGTTCACTCCGGAGCCGGCGGCGGTTGCGCGCAGGCTCAGGCCCCGGTCGACCAGGACCCGGGTGAGAGTGCGGGCGATGTGGCGGACCGCTTCGGCGGCCATGTCGGCGCTTGGCTGTTCGGGCCAGGCTTCCGGATCGTCGGTCAGCTCCCTGGGGGAGCGTGCGCGGGCGCGTCCGCCGACCATGCGCGCACCATCCTGTCCGTTGAAGTTGATCAGCTGTGGAATGGCTGCTTGTCCAGCCGGTATGCATGGACCGTGGTCCTTGATCCCGTCACGTCCGCGAAGATCACCCGCTACCAGCCCAAGAGCGCTCCGCCGGTCTGGGCCGAGGTCGCGCCGGTGGTGCGGTCGATCATCGCCGCGGCCGTGACAGCCGTGCCCTATGACGTGGAGCGGCTGCTGCACGTGGTCGGCAGGCTGGCGTTGTGGGCCGAGGCGTCGGGGATCGAGCGGTCTGCGGACGCGTGGTTGCGCAACGAGGTGATCGACGCGTTCGTGCTCTCGCGGGCTGGGGAGATCGAATCGTCGTCGGTACGGACGTACCGGACGTGGCTGTTGCGCGTACGTGACGCCCTGGCCTGGAGCGAGCGCGGGGAGGCGCCTCCGGCCCGGATGCACGCCGAGGTGAGTCCGCACCAGCCCTACACGGCAGGCGAGTTGGCGGGACTGCGGCACTGGGCCACCCATCTGCCCTGGCAGCAGAGGACCGACGCGCTCGCGCTGCTGGGGCTGGGTGCCGGTCTGGGGCTGACGCCGAAGGAGGTTGCGGCCAGTCGGGGCATCGATCTGCGCCGTCCGAGCGTCGACGGGCCGCTGCTGCACAAGGGCGTCGAGCGGCTGGTCCCGCTCGTCGCCCGGGCCGCATGGGACACGGTCCTGGGCGAACTGGCGGAGAGGGCTGGCGGCGGGTACTTGTTCCGGCCGAGGCGGACCGTCGAGTACGCGAAGAACCTGATCGGCTCCTGGTCCCTGATCCACCGGCCGCCGCGGGATCTGCCTGCGGTGTCGGTGGGCCGGTTGCGGGCGACGTGGATCGTCGAGTTGATGCGTGCGCATATCGATCACCATCTGATCGCCCAGGCGGCCGGCCTTGCTTCCGCCGCGTCCCTGGCCCGCTGGCAGCACCTGGTGCCACCTGTGGACGAGGTGACTGCGGCCCGGCTCTTGCGAGGCGCGGAGGAGCGGTGACCAGGCCCCGGGCGTGGCGGAACCCGGAAAAGATCAGGCAGTGCCGTCCGCGGCCGGTCACCGATGCACCCTTCGCGATCCCCGAGTCGAAGGTCGGCCAGCTCGATGCGCTCCTGCACGAGTCTGGAGTGCTTGAGCTGATCGACACCGAGCTGCAAGGCCGACCAGGTCCGAACGGGCTTCCGGTCCGGACCGTGCTGGTGGGGTCGCTGCTGGCGTTGCACTATCACCGCAGCGCCAGCCTCGCGGACGTCTGCAGAGTGCTGCTCGATGAGCTGCGGCCCCCCGCGCGGTCGTGGCTCGGCGTCCCGGACGGCAGCCGTGCCGACGACCACGCGAGGATCGCGTTCTCCCGCCGTGTCTACCGCTCCTTCGACCGGCTGACCACCGCCCTCGACCCCCTGCGCTGCGACCGGCGACGCCGGCTTCCCGCCGAGGAGGCCCGCGTCGTGGCAGCCGCCTGGGAGGACACGGACGCAGAGCGCACACGCCGACGGGAGCTGCTGCAAGAGGTCAGTGACCGTCTGGTGCTGATCACCGTCCGCCTCGCTCACCGCCGGGGCCTGTTCAAGGGCTGGCGGGGCGACATCGCCGCCGACACCACCCCGATTCCCGCCTGGCACCAGCCGCCCCAAGAACGACGCGGCTTGGCCTCCGTCGAACTCACCGCCGGCTGGCACTACTGCGGAGGCTCCGAGGAAGGGATCTTCGGACACTCCGCCAGCCTTCTGGTCGCCTCCAGCCGACGGCACCCCGCAGGGCACCCGCAGGCCGGTGAACGCGTCAGCCGCCATCCGCAACTCGCACTCGGCCTCGTCCTGGACACACCGGGCAAACGCATCGGCCCCAACGCGGTCCACTCCCTCGCCCGGCTGGCCCCGTTCGGCTTCCCCAGAGGTCTGCTGGCGGCCGACCGCGCCTACACCGACCAGGTCACCGAGCACTTTGCCCAGCCGGTCCGCACCATGGGCTACCAGCTGGTCCTCGACTACAAACAGCAACACCGGGGTGTCCAGGGCACCCACCATGGTGCCCTTCTCGTCGACGGATCGCTCGCCTGCCCCGCCATGCCGGACGCGCTGGCCCACGCGACCACCGGGCTCGACGACAAAGCCGTACGCGGCATCGACAACAGCCCCGAGCTCGGCGATCTGATCACCGCCCGGGAGCCGTACTTCCTCAGGCTCAAGCAGTCCGCGGACGAGCGGGGCGCGATCAGGCTCCAGTGCCCGGCCAGCGGGCCCTCGCCCGCCGTGTCGTGCCCCCGCTTCAACCAGGTCCACCACGTCCCGGCACCGCGGCCGGCCGTGGTGGACCTCAACAACAAGCGGGCCACCGCCGCACACGCCGCGGCCAAGCCCACCGTCCCGATCCCGCAAGGCGAACGGCTGCGGCCACTGCCCAAAAACGAGCTGCCACGGATCTGCCAGAAACCCACGATCACCGTCCGTCCCGGCGCCCTCGGCAAGCTCGACAAGTTCCGCCAGGACCGGCACTACCTCCACCCCACCTGGCAGGACGCCTACCGGCCCGAGCGGGCAAACATCGAGGGCCTCAACGGCAGGGCCAAGAGCCACGGCATCGACATCTCCGACCCCACCAAGCGGCCCGCCCACGGCCGCGTCGCGCAGACCATCCTGCTCGCGCTGATGATCTGCAGCATCAACCTGCACATCCTCTTCGCCTGGCAACAGACCAGCGGAGCCCGAGCGACCGCGACCACCCTGGAAGTCGTCACGATCACTGGATCGGCAGCCCAGACACCCCGCGAGGCCGGCCTGCCGCCACCCGCAGAGCCGAAGATCCGCACGACCACGTGAGACGCCAGCACCACCAGCCGGGCTCACACGCGCCCACCGATGGTCCCCGAACGCCACACGCACCGGAACCACCCCGAAACCTCAAGCTGACAACCGCCAGGCAACCGCCTCCGACACTGGCCACGTTCGGACAGCGCCTCGAACAGACCCCGGAAACGCCAAAATCCCGCCCGATCAATCAGATCGGACGGGATCTCGTCAACCGCTCACCAGATAACTCGTGAACAGTCGTGCGGTGGACCTGAGGGGATTCGAACCCCTGACCCCCTCGATGCGAACGAGGTGCGCTACCGGACTGCGCCACAGGCCCTTGCAACGAAGGAAACTCTAGCATCCCGGCGCGGGTGGTCGTGAACGCGATATGGCTGACGGGAAGGCTACTCGTTGGCCGCACGCGGCCGGTCGGGGTCGGCGTACTGGTCGAAGAGCGGGGTGCGGGCGGTCCGCGGGCGCGGGCGGCCGGTGGGGGCCGCCGGGGGCACGGTGGGCTCGGGGGTCGGGGTCGTACCCGACCGGGCGGAGCTCCAGGTGTCGGGCGCGCCCAAGTCCACGCCGCCGGTGGTACGCGGAGCGACCGGGGCGGTGACGTAGGTCGGCAGCGGCACGGGTACGGGGTCCCAGCCGTCGTCGGCCGACTGCTGGGCGCGCTGCTGGTCGACCCACTCGGCGTGGTCCGTCTGCTCGACCAGCGCCCGCCGGTCGGCGGTACGCGGCGAAGGCGCCGGGGCCGCCGGGACGGGAGGCGCTTCCTGAACGGGCGGGGCCGGCAGTTCGGCGCGTACCCTCTCCGGGCGGCCGCGGTCAGGCCGGGCACGCAGCCGGCGCGCCGCCTCCGCGGCGTGTCGCTGGTCCAGGCGCACTTCGTACCGGCGGCGCTCCTGGCGGCGCATCTGGCCGATGTAGACCGTCAGCAGTGCGGCCGGGACCGCGGGCACCCAGAGCAGCGCCACGCCACCCACTGCGGCGGCGACGGCACCGACGGTGAAGGCGAGGAAGAGCATCGTGGTCGTACGGCGCCGCCGGGCCAGTACCTTGGCGCGGGGGTCCGGCCTTGCCGGGCCGGACGCCGTCGTACGGTCGCGGCCGGCGGCCGGGCGCACCTCGGTCGCGGGCACGGCAAGGCCGCGGACGTCCACGACATCCGCGGGGTCGAGGTCGTCCTCGACGTCGTCGTCACCGGGCTCGGCGCTCTCACCTCGCGCTTTCGCGACACGCCGCTCCATCGCCGCCCGCCCGGACAGCAGCCGGATGGCGGTACTGAAGCGTTCTGTCGGACGCGCTTCGTTGAGCTCGTCCTGCCTACGGAGCCACATCGGCACCAGATAGGCAGCCCAGGCCCCGACGATGACTGCATAGATGAGGCCGCTACTGCTCACGCGCTACACGGTAGGGGGAACCGGGACACGCCATACGGAATTTGGCCCGGTGTGTCGCACGATCTGGCTGATAAGCCGAGATTTTTTTGCGATAGACTTCATTTTCGAACAATTGTCTTATTTCTGGGACGCGCCAGGCTTCGCCTGGTGCCAGCGATTGAGGAGCCCCTCGGGTACTTCCTCCGCAGTCAGCGCGTAGACCAGGTGGTCCCGCCATCCGCCGTCGATATGGAGATACCGCGGGCGGAGCCCTTCCTCCCGGAAGCCCAGCTTTTCCGCCACCCGGCGACTCGGCCCGTTCTCGGGGCGAATGCACACCTCTACACGGTGCAGCCCGACACGCCGGAAGCAATGGTCGACGGCGAGTGCGACGGACGTCGGCATCACCCCGCGGCCTGCCACCGCCTCGTCCACCCAGTAGCCGACGTGCGCGGAGCACATCGACCCCCAGGTAATGCCCGCGACAGTGAGCTGGCCCGCCAGCCGCCCCTGGTAGTCGATGACGAACGGCAGCATGCGGCCGGCGCTCGCCTCGCCGCGCAGATGACGCACCATTTGTCGATATGTCGGCCGCTGTGCGATATGACCGGGCGGTGCGGGCGGCACGGTCGCCTCCCAGGGGCGCAGCCACTCGCGGTTGCGCCGGTTGACCTCACGCCACGCGCGCTGATCTCGCATTCTGATGGGGCGAAGGGTGATGTCACCGTCCACCAGCTCCATCGGCCAGGTCCCGTTCAGCTCGGTCTCCCAGGGACTGAAGGTTCCGAAGTTACGGAAGTCGGATGATCGCCGCCCCGAATCTGATCAACTGCGTGCACCAGGAACGGGGTGAGTACGGTCAGCCCGTCCTTGACGCCGCCGGTCGATCCGGGGAGGTTCACCACCAAGGTGCGGCCGGCGACCCCCGCGACGCCACGGGACAGCGCGGCGGTGGGCACCTTCTCCCGGCCCTGGGCTCGGATCGCCTCGGCAATACCGGGGATTTCGTAGTCCAGCACCTGCCGGGTCGCCTCAGGCGTGCGGTCCGTCGGTGAGATACCGGTGCCTCCGGTCGTGACCACCACGTCGTAGCCGGCCTCGGCTGCCGCCCGCAGCGCCTGACCGACCGGCTCACCGTCCGGGACGACCTGCGGCCCGTCGACCGTGAACCCGAGAGTCTGCAGCGCCGCGACGATCAACGGGCCGCCACGGTCCTTGTACACTCCCGCGGCAGCGCGATTGGACGCGGTGACGGCGAGTGCCCGAAGCGCACCGGTCCCAGCGGTCATGACCGTTGCCAGTCGCCGGACTTGCCGCCGGTCTTGTCCTCGACCCGTACGTCGGTGATGACCGCCGACTTGTCCACGGCCTTCACCATGTCGACGACGGTGAGCGCCGCGACACTGACAGCGGTCAGCGCCTCCATCTCCACACCGGTCCGGTCCGTGGTCTTCACCGTGGCAGTGATCTCCACCGCGTCGTCCGCGACAACCAGGTCGACGGTGAGACCCGAGATGGCCAGCGGATGGCACAGCGGAATCAGTTCGGGGGTCCGCTTGGCACCCATGATGCCCGCGATCCGCGCCGTGGCAATTGCGTCGCCTTTGGGCATACCGACGCCGCGCAGCAGTTCCACGACGTCGGAGCTGACCAGGACGCGCCCGGTCGCACGGGCGGTGCGGGCGGTGACGTCCTTGGCCGACACATCGACCATACGGGCCGCGCCTGCCTCGTCGAGGTGGGTGAGGTGGTGCTGCGCGCTGCTCATCGTTCTCCCGGTACGGTCTCTAGGGCAGACACCGTACCGGCAGCTGCGGCTCCCCGCCCCGGGGCCCCGCGCGCACCGGCGGGAAGCGCTAGTCCAGCACCACGACGTCGACCTCGCTGCCGGCCTCCAGCGAGGTCACGGCCTCCGGGACGACGATCAGGGCGTTGGCGTGCGCGAGCGCCGCCACAAGGTGGGATCCCGCTCCGCCCACCGCCGTGACAGTGCCCGAGGCCTGGTCGTACCGGCCGCGCAGGAATTGACGTCGTCCTTCCGGCGACTTCTCGACCGGGGTCACGCACGCTGCGCGTACGACGTCCCGGTGCACGGATCCGGCGCCCATCAGGGTGCGGACGGCGGGGCGGACGAAGAGTTCGAAGGAGACGTAGGCACTGACCGGGTTGCCGGGCAGGGCCAGCAGCGGGATGCGCTCGGGACCGATCCGGCCGAAGCCCTGCGGCTTGCCCGGCTGCATGGCGAGCCTGCGGAATTCGACCCGCCCAGGACTGCCGCCAGGACCGTCCTCGGCGTCGCCCATTGCGCCGCCGAGCGAAGACAGCGCTTCTTTTACGACGTCATACGCGCCGACACTCACACCGCCGGTCGTGACGATGATGTCGGCGCGGATCATCTGGTCCTCGATGGTGGCGCGCAGCGTTTCGACCTCGTCGATGACGGCGCCGACGCGATAGGCGATGGCTCCGGCGTCACGGGCAGCAGCGGTCAGGGCGAAGCTGTTGGAGTCGTGGATCTGGCCGGGACCGAGTTCTTCGCCCGGTTGCACCAGCTCGCTGCCGGTGGACACCACGACGACCCGCGGGCGCGGCCTGACGGTGACGGAGCCGCGGCCGATGGCCGCCAGCAGGCCGATCTGCGGGGCGCCGAGGACCGTGCCCGCGGCGAGCGCCAGCTCGCCCGCCGCGACGTCGCTGCCACGGGCACGGACGAACTGCCGCTCTTTTGCCGCCTGGTGCACCCGCACCTCGCCGCCGGCGCCGGCCGGGTCGACGCTGTGCGCGGCCATGGTGGTGGCCGGCCCTCCGCCGGTGCCCCCGTCCGTCCATTCGACGGGGACAACGGCCTCGGCTCCGGGCGGCAGCGGGGCGCCTGTCATGATCCTGGCGGCCTGGCCCGGACCGACCGTGGGCAGCACATCGCTGCCCGCGGCGACATCGCCGATCACTTCAAGGACTGCAGGCTGTTCGAGCGTCGCAGCCTTGGTGTCGGCGACACGTACTGCGTAGCCGTCCATGGAGCTGTTCTCGAACGGCGGCAGCGCCACCGGCACAGTGACGTCCTCGACCAGCACACACCCCTGGGCGTCGAGCAATTGCAGCTCGATCGGCTCAAGCGGGCTCAGTTGACCCAGAATGCTGTCCAGGTGTTCAGTGACGGACCACACACGGTCGGCGCCATGACTCACTCTTGCATCTCCTCAGTGACGTACGCACGCAGCCAGGTCCGGAAATCCGGCCCCAGATCGTCACGTTCGCATGCCAGTCGGACAATCGCACGCAGGTAGTCACCTCGATCGCCGGTGTCGTAGCGGCGGCCGGTGAAGACGACGCCATGTACCGGGCCGCCCGTGTCGTCCCGGTGGGAAAGATCACGCAGTGCGTCGGTCAGCTGGATCTCGTCATTGCGGCCGGGGACGACCTTCCGGATAGCGTCGAAGACGGCAGGATCCAGGACGTACCGGCCGATGATCGCGTAACTGGAGGGCGCCTGATCACTGTCGGGCTTCTCCACCAGGTCAGTGACACGTACGACGTCGCTGTCCGCGGTGGGCACTATGGCGGCCGCACCGTAGAGATGGATCTGCTCCGGGGCCACCTCCATCAGCGCGATCACGCTGCCGCCGTACTGCTCCTGCACGTCGATCATGCGGGCGAGCAGCCGGTCTCGGGGGTCGATCAGGTCGTCGCCGAGCAGTACGGCGAACGGCTGGTCCCCCACGTGTGGTTCCGCGCACAGCACCGCATGGCCCAGGCCCTTGGGGTCGCCCTGGCGCACGTAATGCATGGTGGCCAGGTCGCTCGACTCACGCACCCTCGCGAGCCGCGACTCGTCACCCTTGCGGGTGAGCGCCTCTTCCAGCTCGTAGTTGCGGTCGAAGTGGTCCTCCAGGGGCCGCTTGTTCCGACCGGTGATCATCAGCACATCGGACAACTGCGCCGAGACGGCCTCCTCGACCACGTACTGAATCGCCGGCTTGTCCACCACAGGGAGCATCTCCTTGGGTGTCGCCTTTGTCGCCGGCAGGAAGCGGGTGCCGAGACCGGCTGCGGGGATGACAGCCTTGCTGATCCGGGTACGTGTGTGCGTCATGCGCTCCACCATAGCGTTCGTGTATGCGCGGAAGATGCCGTACCTGTGGATCACAGCTGGTATACAGCGGTCGTGGATGGTATGAGCGGGATCCGGACGCAAAAAGCGAAGCTGCGGGCACACATCCTGCGCACAAGGGCCGGGTTGACCGCCGGTGAACGCGAGGCGGCGGCAACGGCCCTGAGGGAGAGGGTACTTGCCCTTCCCGAGTGCGCTGGCAAGGGAGCTGTCGCCGCCTACGTCTCCATGGGCACGGAGCCCGCCACAGGGCCGCTCATCGAGGCGGTGCGGAACGCGGGGACCCGCGTGCTGCTGCCCGTCCTGCTAGCGGACAACGACCTGGACTGGGCCGAGTACAGCGGTCCCGACGCCCTGGTACGTACGAGGCGCGGGCTCTTCGAGCCGACCGGCCCACGACTGGGACCTGACGCCGTCACCCAGGTCCGGCTGGTCCTGCTGCCGGGTCTCGCGGTGGACGCGCACGGCGTGCGCCTGGGCCGCGGCGGCGGCTCGTACGACCGCGCGCTCGACCGCATCCGGCAGGCGGGCACGCGTCCGGCGCTCGTCGTGCTCGTCTACGCGCACGAGGTGGTCGCATCGGTCCCGAAGGAACCGCACGACCACCTCGTGGACGCCGCACTCACCCCTCAGGGAGTGCACGGTTTTCGCGCTTGACGTTTTCCGTCACAAGGACGCGGCGTTCTGGCCGGGCCGTGTTTTCGCGCACCATGTACGGCGGGTTACGGCGTGAGCGCCATCTTCGCCTTGGCCGCGCCGTCCACCTGATCATCGGAGAAATACCAGGGCAGCAGCTCGTTGTTGGCCCACTTGTCGGTCTGGTCGGTGTAGTGGGCGTTGTACGCGTGACCTGACGCACCGGTGAGGTTGATCCAGCGGGACTTGTCGAAGTCCTGAAGGTTGACGATCATCCGCATGGAGGGCACCCAGACGACGTCGTATCCGCCCGCCGCATTCCAGCCGGTCGCGTCCACCGCCGCCTCTCCCCCGCTGAGCTGCCAGGGGCCCCGGTTGAGCATCCACTTGATCACACCCGGGCCGTCCGTTCCGAGCGTCTGGTTCTTCAGGTCGAGCTTGTGCAGCCGGCCCCAGCTCCAGGTGTTTATGTCCTTGCCCAGATTGGCGGTGAGCTCGTAGCGGGCGTCTTTCATGGCCTGCTCGAGCAGCTGGTCGCGGTCGCTGTGGTGCGCCTTGTTCGTGTCCGTGCCGAAGAAGGCAGTGGTGGACATGGTCCACCAGGCGTTGGTCGGGTCGGGAAGGATGTTGCGCATCACCTCGAACCACCGGTCACCGCCGTCCGGCTGGGCCTCGGCCGGGTCGCGCTCGCCGCACTCCTGCACGGTGACGACGCCCTTGCCGTCGAGGTTGTCGACCGGTCCGGTCTGACCGACGGGTGGCACTCGCAGGCACTGGCCCTCGGGTCGCAGTTCCTTCGGCAGCTTGTTGCCGAAGGCGAGCTTGAGCACATTGCGCCATACCGCGTTGAAGTACGCCGCGGGAGCGGAGTCGGCGTCCTGGTTGTAGTCCCAGCCCTCCAGCAGCTTCTGTGCGTCACGCACATAACTGTTCTTGTCGTTGGAGATGTCGACTTTCAGAAGATAGGGAACCAGCAGCTTGGCGATCTCGCTGCTGTCGTCGCCCTGCATCGACTGCATGTCGTCCATCGAGACCTTTCCACCGTCCTTGATCTTGGAGGCGATGAGGTCGTTGATGCGCTGGCTGCGGGTGCCGTATCCCCAGTCCTGGGTGAGCAGGAACGGGTACTTGCTCTGGTCGATGACCGCCTGGTTCGCCGTCACAATGTATCCACGCTTCGGGTCGTACTCGTACGGCATGGACCTGAACGGAATGTACTTGCCCCAGTCGTAGTGCGAGTCCCAACCGGGCACGGGATACGTGCCGTCGTTGCCGGCAGGACGGATCGGTACCTGCCCGGGGGCCTGGTAGCCGATGTGGTTCTTGGTGTCCGCGTAGATGAGGTTCTGGGACGGCACCGCGAAGTCGGCTGCGGCGGCCCGGAACTTGTCGAAGTCCGTCGCCCTGTCCAGTTCGAAGACGGCGTCCATCGTCTTCGAAGGGGACAGCGCCGTCCATTTGAGGGCGACCCCGTATCCGGAGTTGACCCCGCCCGGCGGATCCGTGACGGGCGCGATCTGTCCCACCTCACGGATCTCGTCACTGCGGTCGGAGATCAGCGGACCGTTGTTGGTCCCCCGCACGGTGATGACCCGGTCCTTGCCGCCGGCGACCTTGATGACCTCCTTGCGGGTCGTGAACGGCTTCTGCTTCCCGTCGCGGAGGTACGTGGTCGCGGTCACCTTCTCCAGGTACAGGTCGGTGACGTCCGCACCCAGGTTGGTCAGCCCCCAGGCGATGTCCTGGTTGTGACCGATGACGACACCGGGCAGGCCCGAGAAGGTGTAGCCGGCCACGTCGTACGGGCAGGCGTCGCTCACTGTGCGGCAGTGCAGACCCATCTGGTACCAGAGCGACGGCAATTGCGGCGCCAAGTGCGGGTCGTTCGCCAGCAGCGGTTTGCCCGTGGTGGTGTAGGCGCCGGACACGACCCACGAGTTGGAGCCGATGCCGCTGCCGGACGGACCGAGCATCGCCGGCATCTGGTCGATGATCTGCGAGATTCCGGCAAGCTGGCTGTCGACGGTGTTGCTCAGCCCCTGCGGACCGGAGGAACCCGCCGGCTTGTATTCGCCGGTGATCGCATCGACGGAGCCCGCGTCGACGATCGGCTGGTTCCGGTCGTAGGGATAGGCGGGGTAGAGCTCCTTGACCTGCGCCTGGCTGAGCCGGCTCGTCATCAGCGCCCGGTCGATTTCGTCCTGCATATTGCCGCGGAGATCCCACGCCATCGCCTTGAGCCAGGCCACCGAGTCAACGGGTGTCCACGCCTCCGGCTTGTAGTTGTTGCTGAACTTCAGCGCCGCGTACTCGACGGAGAGTCCGGCACCGCTGTGGTCGCTGAGGTACGCGTTGACACCGTCGCTGTAGGCCTGGAGGTACTGCTTGGTGGAGGCGTCGAGCTTGTGGTCGTACTCCTCCTGCGCGATGCCGTGCCAGTTGAGAGTGCGCAGGAAGGCGTCCGTCTCGACCTGGCCCTTGCCGAACATCTCCGACAGCCGTCCGGAGGTGAGGTGGCGGCGGACGTCCATCTCGTAGAAGCGGTCCTGCGCCTGGACGTAGCCCTGGGCGCGAAAGAGGTCCTGGGGGGTGTCCGCGTAGATCTGCGGAATGCCGTACGCGTCGCGCTTGACGTCGACCGGCGCGGACAGGCCTGCCAGCTTGAGCGAGCCGGTGGTCTGCGGGAACGAGGCACGCACCGTGCTGACGCTCCAGTACGACCCGTATCCGATGCCCGCCACGAGCAGCAGCACGATCGCGATCACGATGAGGCGTACGCGGCGGGATTTCTTCCGTGCGGGCATCGCTGTCCTTCGAGGGGCAGGGCGGACCAGATGATCAAGGTGCTCGTTGTGCAAGGGCAACCATAGGCGCATGCCTTGTGGGCCCCGGACTCGGAGTCGGGCCTGCCATAAGGTGGACCATGCAACGTCAAGAGAGGGTAAAATATTAGACTCGGCAACAAAGTTGAAAGGACCGGGCCCCTGACTGTCCACCACCTGAACGAGATCCTGCTGGTCGGCGCGGCAGTGCTGCTGGTCGCCGTCGTGGCCGTCCGCGTGGCCTCCCGGAGTGGACTGCCCACGCTGCTCATCTACCTCGGCATTGGCGTCGCCATTGGCCAGGACGGTCCGTTCGGCTTCACCTTTGACAACGTCGAACTGACTCAAGTGCTGGGTTATGCCGCTCTTGTGGTCATCCTCGCCGAAGGTGGACTTGGTACGAAATGGCATGAGATCAAACCGGTCATGCCTATCGCCGCCGCCCTGTCGACGGTCGGCGTCCTTGTGAGCGTGTTCATCACCGCGGGCGCGGCACATTACGCGGTGGGACTCGACTGGCGGCAGTCACTGATCATCGGCGCGGTCGTGTCGTCCACCGACGCCGCCGCAGTGTTCTCGGTGCTGCGCAATGTGCCGCTGCCCAAGCGGGTGACCGGCGTCCTCGAGGCCGAGTCCGGGTTCAACGATGCGCCTGTCGTGATCATGGTGGTCGCCTTCTCGGCGAGCGGGCCGATCGATTCGTGGTATCACCTGCTCGGCGAGATCCTCCTTGAGCTGACGATCGGCGCAGCGATCGGGCTCGCGGTGGGCTGGATCGGCGCCTACGGCCTCAAGCACGTCGCCCTGCCGGCTTCCGGCCTCTACCCGATCGCCGTGATGGCCATCGCGGTCGCCGCTTATGCGGCCGGCGCCATGGCGCACGGCTCGGGTTTCCTCGCTGTCTACATCGCCTCGCTCATCCTCGGCAATGCGAAGCTGCCGCACCGGCCGGCGACCCGCGGCTTCGCCGAAGGGCTGGGCTGGATCGCACAGATCGGCCTGTTCGTCCTGCTCGGCCTGCTGGTGACGCCGCACGAGTTGGGTGACGACGTCATGCCCGCTCTGATCATCGGACTGTTCCTGACCGTGCTCGCGCGGCCCGCGGAGGTCGTGATCAGCCTGGTGCCGTTCCGCATCCCCTGGCGCGAGCAGGCCCTGATGTCATGGGCGGGGCTGCGCGGCGCGGTACCCATCGTGCTGGCCACGATCCCGATGGTGGCCGGAGTGTCCGAAAGTCGCAGGATCTTCAATATCGTCTTCGTACTGGTGATCTTCTACACCCTTGTCCAGGGCCCGACACTGCCCTGGCTCGCACGGCGGCTGCGCCTCAGCGCGAGCAGCGGCCCCGCGGACCTGGGGATCGAGTCGGCTCCACTCGAACGGCTACGGGGCCATCTGCTCTCCGTCGCCATTCCCGAGGGTTCGCGCATGCACGGCGTCGAAGTCAACGAACTTCGCCTCCCCACCGGCTCCGCCGTAACCCTCGTCGTGCGCGACGGCGCCAGCTTCGTCCCCCTGCCGGCGACCACCTTGCGGCGCGGCGACGAACTGCTCGTCGTCGCCACCGACCCCGTACGGGACGCCGCGGAGGACCGCCTGCGGGCCGTCGGACGCGGCGGCAAGCTGGCAGGGTGGCTCGGACATCAGGACGGGCGTCAGCAGGCGTGAAGGGCCGCCCGGGCCGCAGCGCAGTGGCTGCGAGGCCACGTACGATGGTGCGGTAATTGTCGAGTGCAACCCCTGTCTGATGCAGAGCCGGCGCGGACCACCGCGCTGAGCGGACGGCTCTCGGCGCAACATCACGGCGTTCAGCCGCGGTCGCGCTACCAGACGGCAGAAAGACCAGGCCGTGGCATCCACGGTGCCCACCTCCCCGTCCCCGTCGCCATCTTCGAAGCATGACGCTGCCCGGACACCGAGCTACCGGCAGTTGCTGCGTACACCCGGCGTATGGGCGTTCGTTCTTCCGGGCTTCGCTGCGCGGCAGCCCTTCGCAATGCTCACGATCAGCATCGTGCTGCTCGTGGAACACACCACCGGCTCCTACGGGACGGCCGGCGCCGTTGCGGCCGTGACGGGGGTGGCCATGGCGGTGTGTGCGCCGCGCGGCGGCCGCCTCGCCGATCGGTTCGGGCAGCGTGCGATCCTTGTCCCCGGCATCGCGTTGCACGCGGCGTCCGTCGGCGCTCTGGTGACACTGGGGCTGGTGCACGCACCCGTCTGGGCACTGTTCGCAGCGGCAGTACCGACCGGGGCGACCGTGCCGCAGATCGGGCCGATGGTGCGTTCGCGCTGGGCGGTCGCCCTGGACGGCTCGTCGACCCGGCCGTCGCCGCTCGCGCAGACCGCGGCGGCCTTCGAGTCGGTGACCGACGAGTTCACGTTCGTCATCGGACCGGTTCTTGCCACGGCACTGTGCGCGGGGGTGCACCCAGCAGCCGGGCTCATTGCGGAGGCGACGCTCACCCTTGCGGGAGGAAGCCTTTTCGCGGCGCAACGAAAGACCGCTCCGGCCCCGCAGCGCACGGCGGCGGACGGCGGCACCCGCCATGGTTCGGCGATGGCGGTTCCGGGAGTACGTGCGCTGGTGATCGCATTCCTCGGCATAGGCGCTGTCTTCGGCGGCATGCAGGTGTCGATCACCGCCTTCACCGAAGAGGCGGGCCACCCGGGCCTCAGCGGCGTGGTCTACGGCACCTTCGCGGCAGGCAACATGCTGGCGGGCGTGGCCTATGGCGCCGTCAGGTGGCAGCGCAGTCCCCGCCGGCGTCTACTGGCGGCGTACTCGGCGCTGACGCTCGCCTGTGTCCCGCTGTGGGCCGTACAGACCCTCCCGGTGCTCGGCGGGCTCGGCCTGGTGGTGGGACTGTGCATCGCACCGACGCTGATCACCGGTTACACCCTGGTCGATGCGCTGGTGCCCGCGGCCACGAGGACCGAGGCCTTCACCTGGCTGACGGGAGCTGTCGCGCTCGGCCAGGCGGCGGCGGTCACCGTCGCGGGTCTGCTGGCCGATCATGCCGGTTCGCATGTCGGCTTCACTGTGCCTCTGACCGGCACAGCTGTAGCGCTCGTGATACTTGCGGGACTGCGCGGGCACCTGGTGCCGGCGCCGCGGAGTGTGGTGGCGGCAGGTGTGATCGGTCACCGTCGGGCGGTCACGGTGGACTGACGCACGGAAATGCTGCACTATTGAGCGTCGTTAGCACTCATTGAGTGAGAGTGCCAGGAGGAGCTAGTGCCGACGTACCAGTACCAGTGCACCGAGTGCGGCGAGGGCCTTGAGGCGGTGCAGAAGTTCAGTGACGATGCACTGACCGTGTGCCCCAACTGCAGCGGACGGCTGCGCAAGGTGTTCTCCGCCGTGGGCGTGGTCTTCAAGGGCTCCGGCTTCTACCGGACCGACAGCCGCGGCTCCTCGTCGAGCAGCGCGCCTGCCGCCAAGGGCAGCGGCAGCTCGGACAGCAAGCCGAGCGAAAGCTCCTCGTCGAGTTCGTCCTCGTCAGGATCCTCCTCGGGCTCGTCGTCCGGCTCATCGTCCACGTCGAGCAGCTCGTCCGCCGCCTGAGTCGCTCGGGAGCGAGCGGCTCCAACCGCGGGATCACACGAACCTCCGTCCTTCGACCGGCGGGGGTTCGTCGCGTTCCCCGCCCGGCTTAAGGTGACCGTCATGGTGCAGAGCAGTGGTGCGACACACGAGCGCGCCGAGATCGGCGTGATCGGCGGATCCGGCTTCTACTCATTCCTCGACAATGTGACCGAGGTCACAGTAGACACGCCCTACGGGGCCGCCAGCGACTCGCTCTTCATCGGACAGGTGGCGGGCCGGCGAGTGGCGTTCCTACCGCGGCACGGCCGCGACCATCACCTGCCGCCCCACAAGATCAACTACCGCGCCAATCTGTGGGCGCTGCGCGCGGTCGGCGTGCGCCAGATCCTCGGCCCGTGCGCGGTGGGCGGCCTGCGCGCGGAGCACGGCCCCGGCACCCTGCTCGTACCCGACCAGCTCGTGGACCGTACGAAGTCGCGGGCGCAGTCGTACTTCGACGGGGAAGCCAGGGCGGATGGTCGGGTGCCGAACGTCGTGCATGTGACGTTCGCCGATCCCTATTGCCCGGTGGGCCGGAAGGCCGCAGTGGGCACGGCCCGGGCGAACGGGTGGGAAGCCGTGAACGGCGGGACACTCGTCGTGGTGGATGGGCCGCGTTTCTCCACCCGGGCGGAATCGCTCTGGCACGCCGCACAGGGCTGGTCGGTGGTCGGTATGACCGGGCACCCGGAGGCTGTGCTCGCCCGGGAGCTCAGCCTTTGCTACACCTCCCTGACGCTGGTCACCGATCTGGACGCCGGGGCGGACACAGGTGAAGGCGTCGCCCACGAGGAAGTGCTGGAGGTCTTCGCGGCGAACGTGGGGCGGATGCGGGACGTGCTCTTCGAGCTGATCGGGGCGCTCCCTGCGAACGACGACCGCAAGTGCCTCTGTGTCGAGGCGCTCGGCGGACAGGACCCTGGCATTCCGCTGCCGTAGCCGGGGAGACCCGGTGCCGGGACGGCGGGACGATCCCCGGCTCGCATGGCACCTGAGTTATCCACAGGGCTCCTGGGTTGTCCACAGGCCTCAGCGCCGCTGTCGTCAGCATGCGCGATGGTGGGACTTCGACCGAATGTCCGGTCGCCCCCTTCGCATCCGGCGGTGACTTCTCATGCGTACGTCCACATCGGCCCCGCCCTCTTCGCGCTTCGACATCTCCCCGTTCACGCAGCCGACGGCTCCTCCGTCCGGCGCTCCGCGGTCAGCGGACCTCACTGCCCCCGAGCCGTACACCCCGCCGCGCTGCGCGGTGCCGGTCTTCCCTCCGATCAGGGCCGGGGGACGAGGCTGCCGGCACCTGCTGCCCCGGGCGCTACGGCTCAGGCGCGGTCCGCTGACGGTCGGGTTGGCCGTGGCGGCTGCCGCTTGGGCCGTGTCGGCCGCACATGGATCTCCGCCGGACAAGCCGGTGACCGTGCGCAGCCCGGCTCACGCCCCGGCTGCGGACCATCACGTCCGTGACGAGGCGGCCGAGCTCGTCCGCGCCCCGGTGCGGATCGCCGACGCGGCCGCGGTGCGGCTGCTGCGGCCCGGTGACCGGGTGGACATTCTGGCGGCGACGCGGGTGGTGGCGTCCGCGGTGCCGGTGGTCGCGATCCCGGAGCAGCCGGACAGCCCGTCCGCCCCTGCCTCACCCGAGGAAAACGTGCTGCCGGACGCGGGCGGTATGGGCGGGGCGCTGGTCGTCCTGGCCGTTCCTCGGCGTGTCGCCGCAGCACTGTCCGGCGCGGCCGTATCGTCCCCGCTGGCGGTGGCACTGTGCTGAATCACCCTTTCGTGAGCGGCAATTGGACACAGCGGCCCCGGATTGCCTTCTATGGCGGAACCTTTCATTCCGTCAGACCGGCATCAGGGAAAAGGCACGTCGATGAGCGACGCGGGCAAGCCCAGCCTGCTGGCAGGCTTCAAGGAATTCGTCATGCGGGGGAACGTGATCGACCTGGCGGTCGCGGTCGTCATCGGAGCCGCGTTCAGCAACGTCGTGAACTCCGTCGTCAACGGGACCATCAACCCGCTGGTCGGTGCCTTCGGTACGAAGGACCTCGCTGGCTATTCGTCCTGTCTCAAGGGTCCGTGCGTGGTCAACGACAAGGGCGAGGCAACCAGCGGTATCCACATCCTGTGGGGTTCGGTGGTGAGCGCGACGCTCACCTTCCTGATCACCGCCGCGGTCGTGTACTTCCTCATGGTGCTTCCGATGGCCCGCTATCTGGCGCGCAGGGCCGCCCGGCAGCAGCCCGTGGAAGTCACGGAGACGATCGCGGAGGCGGAGGTGGAGGAGATCACGCTGCTCCGCGACATCCGCGACGCATTGGTGGCTCCCCGGTCCGGTGGCACGGCCTGATCACAGGCGCCGAGCGGCTTCAGAGGTGGTGCGGCGGCTTCTCGCTCAGGAAGCGCGTGAAGTCGTCGTCCGCCGAGCCGGACGGCGAGTCACCCCAGCCGCGGTCGGTGTCGTCGGAGGAGGGGCGGTCGAGCGGGTCGTCGAAGACCAGCCCAGCGGGTACGGGCGTCGCGCCGGACACTGCAGGAGGGCCGGAGGGCGACGGCTCGGCGGAGGCGCCCGCCGCGCCCTTTGAGCCGGATCCGGAGCCGCTGCCCGGGCCGCAGCCGACGGGACCGTCCACGGCTGAGGTGCGCTCGGAGTCTGCGGCGGTGTCCATGCATCAAGAGTACGACGCTGGTCAGCGCCGCCGGTCCGGGCCGGCACCCAAGCGAGTGGGGGGAGATACCCCAAGTGTCCGTTTGACGCAGTCGGACGGATATACCTGGCCTCATGCACGCATCAGAACCGAGACCGCAGGCCTTTCCTCCACCCGCTCAGGCGGAGGAGGCGGACGTCGACCGAAGCGACCTCGCGTACCGCCGCTGGTTGAGCGAGGCCGTGGGGAAGGTCCAGGCGGACGCGAACCGGTCCGCCGATACCCATTTGCTGTCCGTGCCGCTTCCGGCGGACTGGGGCATCGACCTCTATCTGAAGGACGAGTCGACCCATCCGACCGGGTCGCTGAAGCACCGCTTGGCCCGTTCGCTGTTCCTGTACGCCCTGTGCAACGGCTGGATCCGCCCGGGGCGGCCGGTGATCGAGGCGTCCAGCGGGTCGACGGCAGTGTCGGAGGCCTATTTCGCCCGGCTGATCGGTGTCCCCTTTGTGGCCGTGATGGCCCGCGGGACCGTACAGGCGAAGGTGGACCTGATCGAGTTCCACGGTGGCAGCTGCCACCTGGTGGACAGCCCGGGCGAGGTGTACGGGGCGGCGACCCGGCTGGCCGCGGAGACGGGCGGCCACTACATGGACCAGTTCACGTACGCGGAGCGAGCGACGGACTGGCGCGGCAACAACAACATCGCCGAGTCGATCTTCCGGCAGCTAGAGGCGGAACGTCATCCGGTGCCGACCTGGATCGTGGCGACCGCAGGGACCGGGGGCACGTCGGCGACCGTCGCCCGGTATGTACGCTATGCGCAGGCGACCACCGGCATCTGCGTGGCGGATCCGGAGAATTCGGCGTTCTTCCCGGGCTGGCGCGATCACGACCCGACGGCCACCACCGATACGGGCTCCCGGATCGAAGGGATCGGCCGGCAGCGCGTGGAGCCGAGTTTCGTGCCGGGCGCCATCGACCGCATGATGCGGGTCCCGGATGCGGCGTCAATCGCGGGCGTGCGGGTGCTTGAACGGCTGCTCGGCCGCCGCGCGGGCGCGTCCACCGGCACCGGCTTGTGGGCAGCGTTCCGCATCATCGCCGAGATGCGCACGCGCGGCGAGCAGGGCAGCGTGGTCGGGCTGCTGTGCGATCCGGGTGAGCGGTATCTGGAGAAGTACTACGCGGACGAGTGGCTCGCGGCCCAGGGGATCGACATCGGACCTTACGTGGCACGCGTCGAACGCTTTCTCGTCACCGGATCGCTTGCCCCGGTGAGCCCGCCGCACATCGACTGAACAATCCCGGTGCCAGAGGTGGTCCACCGGAGGCGGACGCATTCCCTCATCGCGGGTTGGCGTGTCCCTGCGCACGGGCGCACTCAAGTGATCATACGATCACTTGTGCGAATGCCGCGGTTGCCCGCGGCTTTGTGACGGGGAATCACGGGGATCACACGGGGGAGAGCAGGACACGGCGATGACCGATGCCCGGACGCATGACCCGACGGGCCGCAGCAGCGCCTCGTCGCACGCCCATGCCGTGCTCCTCTCCTGGGGACCGACCGTCCTCTTCGGCATGCTGCTGCCGTGGGTCACCTACCACCAGCTCACCGGTCGCGGAGTGCACGGGGCACCGGCGCTCATACTGGTGGCGGCATGGCCCGCGCTGGAGATCGGGCTGTATTTCGCGTTGCACCACCGGGTCGACGAGTTCGGGATGCTGATCCTGCTGGCTCTGCTGCTGGCGACGGCCGGCACAGCCGTGGGCAGCGGCGGTCGCGCGGTGGGCGGTCGCGCGGTGGGCGTTCGCGCGGTGGGCGTTCGCGCGGTGGGCGTTCGCGCGGTGGGCGTTCGCGCGGATACAGCGCTGGCCGGGATGACCGGAGTGGCCTTTGCGTTGAGTCTGACGTTCGGGCGGCCCTTGACTTTTTGGTTCGGCCGAAGGTTCGCGACCGACGGTTCGGCAGCGGCGACAGCGCGGTGGACAGGTGTGTGGGCGCGGGATGCGGGCTTTCGGGCCATGCAGCGCCGACTCACCACGGCCTGGGCAACCGGCTGCCTGCTCGTGGCGGGAACGACGGCCGCAGCGCCGCGCCTGCACGGCAGCGACGCGGCGCTTTCGCACGCCTGTTCCGTAGTGGTGATCGCGGCCGTGACGGCCTACACGGTACGAGCCGGGAGGGTGTGGGCCGAGGCGCGTCAGACGCCGGCCGCGCCGAGCAACGCACCCACCGCGTAGGTGACGGCCATAGCGATTGCGCCGCCGGCCATGTTGCGCAGGACGGCGGGGCGTACGGGAGCGTTGCCCAGGCGGGCGCTGATCCAGCCGCATGCACTCAGGGCGGCCAGCACTGACAGCACCGTGACCCCGAGTCGCCAGTCCCGCGGCGGCAGCACGATCGCCAGCAACGGCAGCAGCGCGCCGACGGTGAAGGAGATGAAGCTGGCCCAGGCGGCGTGCCAGGGGTTGGCGAGTTCGTCGGGGTCGATGCCGAGTTCGACGCGGGCGTGGGCGCCGAGCGCGTCGCGGGCGGTCATTTGCTCGGCGACCTCACGGGCGAGGTCGTGGCTGATGCCGCGCTCTTCCAGCAGGCCGGTGAGTTCATCCAGCTCGGCCTGCGGGGTGGTGGCGAGCTCTTCGCGTTCCAGAGCGAGTGCGGCCTGCTCGGAGTCCCGCTGGGTGCTCACCGACACGTACTCGCCCGCCGCCATCGACAGCGACCCCGCCATCAGGCCGGCCAGCCCCGCGGTCAGAAGAGCGGCTCGCGAGTCGGTGGCGCCCGCGACGCCCACGACCAGGCCGGCGGTGGAGACGATGCCGTCGTTGGCGCCGAGGACGGCGGCGCGCAGCCAGTTCAGCCGGGTGCTCAGTCCTGCGTGGTGCGGCTCGTCCGGATGCGGCCCGGAGCCGCCCCCTTCCGCGGCGCCGACGCTGTCGTCAGTCATGCCACGAAGGGTCTCACCCCGCTGTCCGCCGAGGTGGAGCGGCACCCGTAAGGGGAGTGCACGGGGGGGGGCGGACAGGCCGAACCCCGGCGCGGGGGGGGATGCACCGGGGTCCGGGTCTGTGGGGCCGGTCCGCGTGTGCGGGCCGACGTTGTGGTGGTGTCAGGCGGCTTCGTAGTCCAGGCCGGTCGCGCGGGCCATCCGCTTGAGGTCGGCGAGGGCGTGCTTCTCGATCTGCCGGATGCGCTCACGGGTGAGGCCGTGTTCCTTGCCGACCTCGGTGAGGGTGCGCTCGCGGCCGTCCACGATGCCGTAGCGGGCGCGGATGATGGATGCGGTGCGGTCGTCGAGCCGGTCGATCAGGCCGTCCAGCTCCTCGCGGCGCAGCATCACCAGCACCGAGTCCTCGGGCGACGGCGCGGCGCCGTCCTCGACCAGGTCGCCGAATTCGGTCTCTCCCTCGGCGTCCACGGACATATTCAACGATACCGGGTCACGTGCCCAGTCCAGAACGTCCGAAACCCGCTCCGGCGTGGAGGCCAGCTCGGTGGCGATCTCGGCGGGCTCGGCGTCACGGCCGTGCTCGCGGTTGAATTCCCGCTGCACACGGCGGATCCGGCCCAGTTCCTCGACCAGGTGCACCGGCAGCCTGATGGTGCGGGACTGGTCCGCAATGGACCGGGTGATGGCCTGGCGGATCCACCAGGTCGCGTAGGTGGAGAACTTGAAGCCCTTGGCGTAGTCGAACTTCTCGACGGCGCGGACCAGGCCGGCGTTCCCCTCCTGGATCAGATCGAGCAGCGGCAGGCCGCTGCGCGGATACCGGCGGGCCACGGCCACGACGAGCCGCAGGTTGGAACGGATGAAGATGTCCTTGGCGCGCTCACCTGCGGCCACCAGGGCCTCGAGCTCTTCGCGCCCGATGTCGCCACCCGCACCTGCGGGCAGGTCCGGGTCGGCGGCGAGGATGCGCTCGGCGTACACGCCTGCTTCGATGTCACGGGACAGCTCCACCTCGCGGGCGGCGTCGAGCAGCGGCGTACGCGCGATCTCGTCCAGGTACATGCCGACGAGGTCGCGGTCGGCTACTTCCCCGCCTGCGGCGCGAACGCTGCTGGTCCCGCCTGCGTGACGACGGGCGACGGCACGGGTTGCCATGCGTGCTCCCTTAACGAAGGTGCGGTCGGTCTCGGTCGGACCGGGTTGTGGTCACAACCGGTGTCGCGGTGCTACTGCACCAGCCGTTGCGGCTGCCGTAGCGCTGCGGCTCTGTTGTGCGCTTGCCCCATCCGCTTGGGATAACGACTGGAATCCGGACACAATTCCCATGTCGTCACCTATTTTTTATGATCATGCAGTACCCTGTCCCGCCGCATTGAAAGGTCATGGCATGCCGGAGCGTACGGACGTCCAGGTCAGAGCAGGTGCGGAGAAGGATCTGGCGGCGCTCACCGACATTTACAACCACTACATCCGTGAGACCCCGATCACTTTCGACGTCACCCCGTTCACCCCCGAGGAGCGCCGCCCCTGGTTGCTCTCCCACCCGGAAGACGGCCCACACCGCCTCTTGGTTGCCCGGTCGGCCGGCGACGGGCGCATTCTGGGCTACGCCACCAGCAGTCCGTTCCGCCCCAAGGCGGCCTATGCGACGTCCGTGGAGACCAGCGTCTATCTCGCACCGGACGCGGGCGGGCGCGGTATCGGCACCCGGCTCTACACGGCACTGTTCGAGGCACTGGCCGACCAGGACGTGCACCGTGCATACGCGGGCGTGACGCTGCCGAACGAGGCGTCGATACGCATCCACCGCCGTTTCGGCTTCCAGCAGATCGGCGTGTACGAGGAGGTCGGCAGGAAGTTCGGCACCTACCACGATGTGGCGTGGCTGGAGAAACGGCTGAGCTGAGAGGTATGGCCCGACAAGGCGTCGCAATGGGCAGAGGTATTTGAAGATTCAATCAGGCAGCGCTACCGTCGTCCCGTACGCTTGAACATTCAAGGAGGGTGCGCCATGACCGCAGCTGCCCCGGAGCGCATGCCCGCGCTCTACCTCTCGCACGGCGCCCCGCCGCTCGCGGACGATCCCCTGTGGCCGGGTCAACTCGCCGCATGGGCGGCCGGACTGCCGCGGCCCAAGGCAGTGCTGATCATCTCGGCGCACTGGGAGGACGCCCCGCTGGCGATCGGCGCCACGACGACGGTGCCGCTGGTGTACGACTTCTGGGGCTTTCCCGAGCACTACTACCGGGTGGCGTATCCGGCGCCCGGCGCACCCGCGCTGGCCGAGAGCGTACGCAAGTTGCTGCGCCGGGCCGGCAGCCCGGTGCAGGACGTACCGGACCGCGGTCTCGACCACGGGGCGTACGTACCGCTGGTGGAGATGTTCCCCAACGCCGACATCCCGGTGCTGCAGGTGTCGATGCCGACTCTGGACCCGGCCGGGCTGCTCGACATCGGCCGCCGCCTCGCGCCGCTGCGCGACGAGGGCGTGCTGATCGTCGGCAGCGGCTTCTTCACCCACAATCTCGCCGCTCTGCGTCATGCGGGTCCGCAGCCGCCGACATGGTCGGCGGAATTCGACGACTGGGGGCAGCGGGCACTGGACGCGCAGGACATCGACGCGCTGCTGGATTTCGAGCACACCTCGCCCGCCGGGCGGCTGGCGCACCCGCGAACCGAGCACTTCGCCCCGCTGTTCGTTACGCTCGGCGCCGCCGAGTCCGATCTCGGCAGGCAGCGCAGCATCATCGACGGATTCTGGATGGGGCTCGCGAAGCGCTCCGTCCAACTCGGCTGAACAGGAAGAAACCTCACCCCATGCCCCTGCAGAAACGACGCATCGCGATCGGCGTGGCCGTCCTGGCCGGCGCTGTGACCCTGGCCGCATGCGGCTCCGACGACAAGAAGGACCCGGCCGGCACTCCGAGCGCCACCGGCGACGACAAGCCCGCCGCGTCGTCGGTGAGCTGGCCCGCGCCCGCCGACGCCAGCGCACGGGTGAAGGCGGCCGGACTGCCGATGCTCGGGCAGGAGGGCCAGGTGCTGCACATCCACAGCCACCTGGACGTGTTCGTGGACGGCAAGGCGGTGACCGTTCCCGCCGACATCGGCATCGACATCCCCAAGCAGCAGATCAGCCCGCTGCACACGCATGACACGTCGGGCGTCGTGCACATCGAGTCGCCGGTGCAGGCCGAGTTCGACCTCGGGCAGTTCATGACCGAGTGGAGCGTGCCGATCAGCAGCGACGTACTCGGCACGTTCAAGACCGGTGGCGGCAAGGAACTGCACGTCTACGTCAACGGCAAGGAGCAGACCGGGAATCCCGCGTCGATCAAGCTGGGCGCGCACGAGGAGATAGCAGTCGTCTACGGTGCGCCGGCGGACAAAGTACAGGTGCCGTCGACGTATACATGGCCGGAGGGCTTGTAGGACAAGCCGCCCGCGAGGTCACCGCTGCGCGCGTCCGTATTTCCGTACAAGCATTGATACGACCAACGGCAGGTCCCCACCCTTCCGAGTGAACGGAAGCGGCGGGGACCTGCCGTTGGTACGACGACCGGGCGGTCAGTACGACCGGTAGGTCAGTGTGCGATGACCGGGATCGCGAAGTCCTCGACCGAGGTGTCGCCGTCGACGCGCTCCGGGCCGCTCTGGACACCGGCGTCGACCAGGACGAAGGCGAGCACCGAGGCGAGCGCCAGGATTCCCGTCGCCCAGTAGATGGCGACGGAGTAGCCGTGCACCGCGGCCTGGTTGATGAACAGCTGCTGCTTGAGGTCGGCCTTCGAGGTGAGGTGCGAGGACACCCACGTCGCCGACGCGCTGGTGGCCAGCGTGTTCAGCAGGGCGGTGCCGATGGAACCGCCGACCTGCTGCGAGGTGTTGACCATGGCGGAGGCGACACCGGCGTCCTCCGGCCGCACCCCGTGGGTGGCCAGGCTCATCGCCGGCATGAAAGCCGTGCCCATGCCGAGGCCCATCAGGATCAGGCCCGGGAGCAGCACCGCCGCGTAGGACGAGTCCACCTTGATCTGCGCCAGGATGAGCATGCCGACGGCGGCGACCAGGAAGCCGGGAGCCATCAGCAGCCGCGGGCGGACCCGCAGCATCAGCCGGGTGCCGATCTGGGTGGAGCCCACGACCATGCCGCCGACCATGGGCAGGAAGGCGAAGCCCGACTTGATCGCCGAGTAGCCCATCACCTGCTGCAGGTAGTAGGTCAGGAACAGGAACAGGCCGAACATGCCGATGATGGCCAGGCCCAGCGACAGGTAGACACCGCCGCGATTGCGGTCGGTCACGACGCGCAGCGGCAGCAGCGGCGCCTTGACACGGCCCTCGACGACCACGAAAGCCACCAGCAGGACCGCGGAGGCCACGAACAGGCCGAGGGTGACGCTGGCCGTCCAGCCGTCGGTCTCGGCGCGACTGAAGCCGTACACGAGGGAGACGAGGCCGGTGCTGGCCAGGATCACGCCGGGGATGTCCAGGCGGTTGCGATTGTGGCCCTCGGCGGGCTCGCGGATGACCGTGATCGCACCGATGACGGCGACGACGGCGAAGAGGATGTTCACGAAAAGCGCCCAGCGCCAGTTCAGCGCCTGGGTGAGCACGCCCCCGAGGATCAGGCCGACGGCGGCGCCGGCGCCGGCGATGGCGCCGTAGATACCGAAGGCCTTGGCGCGCTCCTTGGCGTCGGTGAACATCACCGCGAGCAGCGACAGCGCGGCAGGCGCGAGGAGGGCTCCGAAGACGCCCTGGAGGGCGCGGGCGCCCAGCAGCATGGAGGTATTGACCGCTGCGCCGCCTACTGCGGAGGCGGCGGCGAAACCGAGCAGGCCGACGATGAAGGTGTTCCTGCGTCCCCACAGGTCGGACACCCGGCCGCCGAAGAGCAGCAGGCCACCGAAGGCAAGGGTGTAAGCGGTGATGACCCACTGCTTGTTGCCGTCGGAGATCCCGAGGTCGGCCTGGGCGGACGGCAGTGCAATGTTCACGACGGTCGCGTCGAGCACGACCATCAACTGGGCTATCGCGATGAAACTCAGCGCTGTCCAGCGCTTCGGATCCGGCAGACGTGTTTCAGGCATTACTGGTCTCACTATGGGGTGCGGAGTGACAGGACGTGGGGACGTGTGTCGGCGAATGGTCCGGCGCCGCATTGCCGCGGCGGATCGGGGGTCAGGGATCCTTGCCGGCCTTCGGGTGCGGGGTCCGGCTCTGCTCGGGCAGGACGAGCGGCCGGCTCGGGCTGCGCAAGCCCACGGACACGGCGAACTTGGCTACGCTATAACCCGACTGATGTGCTTTGCGAACGGTTTATGACTGACGGGCTTGCAGATCCTCCAGGGTCGCGGCATTCCCGGCGAGCACCGAGCGCGCGGGCGCGCGCAGGCCGTCGAGGAACAGTTGCAGGTGACGGTGGACGAAACGGTCGAAGCCCGCGCAGCAGGTGCCCGGAAGCGGCCGGGTGAGCTGGGTCACGGCCACCATCAGGTCACCGACGGCGATGTCGGTGCGCAGCTGGCCCGCGCCCTGAGCGCGTTCCATGATGGCGCCGATCGATCGTTGCATCTGTTCGACCTGGCTGACGACCGCGGGGTCCTGGCGGTCGAAAACGTCGGAGAGCAGAGGGCACACGGCGCCGATCCGCTCATCCGCCGCCTCGAAGACGAAACGGCTGAGCGCGGCGAACGCGTCCGGCTCCTGCACCAGTGCGTCCTCGGCTCGTTTCACTGTACGGGCCATCACTGACAAAGTGACCTGACGGATCAGTTCCGTACGGTCGCTGAAGTGCCGGTAGAGCGTGGCATTACCCACGCCCGCCCTGCGCGCCACTTCGTCGAGCGGGACGTCGGGGCCGAGTTCGACGATCGCCTCACGGGCCGCGGCGACGATGCGCTCCCGGTTCCGGGTGGCGTCCGCGCGCAGTCGCACGGCGCGCTGCGGAGCGGCGGTGTCCATGTCGAGCGGCACGGGCGGACTCCCTCCGGACTTGTGAGGCGGGTCGGACTGGGCGTGACCCGGACACGGAAGATCCATCCCCGCTTTCGGGTCACAAGAATAAACGGGGACCCGTTCCCCGGATATTTCGGGGTGCGCGCGTGTCCTGCGTCACAATTCCCGCAGGCGCCACGGTGCGGTCGGCGAGACGACGCAAGGCGGCAGTTTATTGAAGCTTCAAGAAGTGCACGTACCATGAACACCATGACATGGCTGACCGAAGACGAGCAGACGACCTGGCGGGCGTTCGTGCACGCCACAACGCTGCTCGAAGACCATCTCGACCGTCAGCTGCAGCGTGACGCCGGTATGCCGCACATGTACTACGCGCTGCTCAGCACACTGTCCGAGACACCCGGCCGCAAGATGCGGATGACCGAACTCGCCGAACAGGCAAAGATCACCCGGTCCCGGCTGTCGCACGCCGTCGCACGACTTGAGGGCAACGGCTGGGTGCGGCGGGAGAACTGCCCCACCGACCGGCGCGGCCAAGTGTGCGTACTGACCGACGCGGGCTATGCGGAGCTGGTGCGCACCGCGCCCGGCCATGTCGCCGCCGTACGTGCCGCGATCTTCGACCGGATCACCCCCGAGCAGAGCCGGCGGCTCGGGGAGATCTCGCGGATCATCGCCGAGGGCCTGCACCAGCCGGACGGCGCGGACGTGCCCTGGCTGCGCTGAAGGTTGCGCGGCGCGGTCAATACGACGCCGCGGAAGTCACCTGCGCGGCTGAGTGCACGGCCGGCGCCCGACGCTCACTGCGCTGGCGGCCGTACGCGTCCGGAACGTGCCAGCCACCGGCCCTCGTGCCGGCTCACCTCGATCGGCCGGCCGAAGCACCGCGTCATCCACGTACCGGTGAGCACCTGCTCCGCGGGGCCCGAGGTCAGGACCCGGCCCTCCTTGAGCAGCAGGACGTGGCCGATCGCCGGTGACAGCTCCTCCAGGTGGTGGGTGACGGTGATGGTGGCCAGTGCCGTCCTGGTCGTCGCGAGGCGGTGCAGGGCGTCGATCAGGTCCTCGCGCGAGGGGAGGTCGAGAGCGTTGAACGGCTCGTCGAGCAGCAGCAGCGAGGGGTCGGCCATCAGTGCCCGCGCCACCAGGATGCGGGCCCGCTGACCGCCGGAGCAGACGCCGTAGGCACGCTCGGCAAGGTCCTTGATCTCCAACTCCGCGAGGAGCGCGTCCGCGCGGTCGCGCACCTCGCTGTCGTACTTCCGCCACAGCGGCTGCACGGTGCCGGTGTGACCCGTGAGGACGACAGTGCGCGCCGTCGCGTCGAGCGGGACCTTCTGTGCGGAGGAGACCAGGCCGATGTGCGCGCGCAGTTCGCGCATGTCGACTCGGCCCAGGCGATGGCCGAGAACGTCGACCGTGCCGGTGGTCGGGTGCATCAGGGCGCCGATCAGGCGCAGGACCGTGGTCTTTCCCGCGCCGTTCGCGCCGAGCAGCGCCCAGTGCTGGCCCGCCCGCACGGTCCAGTTGATGTCGTCGAGGATGACCTGGCCAGTGGTGTAGCGGCGCACACTCGCGGCGTCCAGTTCGGCGACCGCGGTCGGCGCGGCACCTGTCGCATCGGCTGTCATGGCCGAACGGTAGCTGTATGCAGCAGCTTTATGACGGTGCCTTCCGCCATATGGATACGCCGTCGGCGCCGCCCGTCACAAAGCGGCCGGGGAAGGGCTCTCGTCCGGCGCGGTCTCGGCGACTCGCGGCGGTCCCGGCCGGAACAGCAGGAAGGTGACCACGAAGCCGAAGGCGAAGAACCCGGCCGACCACCAATAGGCGGTGGAATAGCTGTGCAGTTGCGCCTGCCCCGCCGCGGCCGGCGTCGGGCGGCGGCCGGACAGGTAGTGGGCGGCCGCGCTCGTGGCAAGGGTGTTGAGCAGTGAGGTGCCGACGGAGCCGCCGACCTGTTGGCTGGTGTTCACCATGGCCGAGGCGACGCCGGCGTCGTTCGGCTCGACACCTGCGGTGGCGAGGTTCATTGCCGTGGCGAAGATCAGACCGAGGCCCAGGCCCAGCAGGAGCAGCGGCGGCATCACGTGCGCCACATAGGTGCTGTTGCCGTCCAGCGCGGTCATCCACGCCATGGCGCCGCCGGCCAGCAGCATGCCGGTGGGCACGATCGGTTTGGCGCCGAATTTCGGCACCAGCACATTGGTCGTCGTCACCGATGTGATCACCAGCAGCGCCACCATGGGCAGGAAGGCGAGGCCGGTCTTGATCGGCGAGTACAGCAGCGTGCGCTGCAGGTAATACGTCAGGAAGAGGAACACACCGAACATGCCCGCGCCGGACAGGAACATCGCGATGAACGACGCACCGCGGTCCCGGTCGGCGACCACCCGCATCGGCAGCAGGGGGTGCTGGGCACGCCGCTGCCACCACACGAAGGCCACCAGCAGGACCACCCCGGCCAGCAGGAAGCCCCACGTACTGGTGGCGCCCCACTGGTGCCGCTGGGCGTTGGAGAAGCCGTAGACGATGCAGAAGAGGCCGCCGGAGACGAGGAGCGTGCCGGGGATGTCCAGGTGTGCGCGCCCGGGCGAGGTGCCGGAGCGCAGCAGCCGCATACCCCCGAGGAAGGCGATGACGGCGAAGAGCATGTTGACGTACAGGCACCAGCGCCAGTCGAGGTATTCGGTGAGGATGCCGCCGAGCAGCAGTCCGACCGCGGCGCCGGCGCCGGCGATGGCGCCGTAGATACCGAAGGCCTTGGCACGTTCCTTGGAGTCGGTGAACGTCGTGGTCAGCAGTGACAGCGCAGCGGGGGCGAGGACGGCGCCGAAGGCGCCTTGCAGGGCGCGGGCCATCACCAGGATCTCGAAGCTCGGCGCCGCGCCGCCGATCGCCGACGCCAGGGCGAAGCCGACCAGGCCGATCAGGAAGATCCTCTTGCGGCCGACGAGGTCGGCGAGCCGACCGCCGAACAGCAGCAGTGAACCGAAAGCCAGCGCATATGCGGTGATGACCCACTGGCGGTCGCCGTTGCTGAAGCCCAGGGCCTGCTGGGCGGAGGGCAGCGCGATGTTCACGATGGTCGCGTCCAGTACGACCATCAGCTGCGCAAGCCCGATCACGCACAGCACCCACCAGCGGTGCGCGGGAGGTTCGGAGAAGTCGTCCTGTCCGGGCGGCCGACCGGGTGCGCCGGCCCGGCCGGAGGCTGATGTCTCGGAGGAGCTTCGGGCCATGGCGTGAGTCTCCTTTGCGCTGACGCGCGTCCCCCCGGAATTTCCACGCTAAGTGCAGCCCAGCGACCCCGCCACGCGGGGCCGCGGCCCGGTGGGTGAGCGGCCGGCCCGGACGGCTCAGGGCAGGGAATCCACCGCGACCGCCATCGGACGACCGTCCCTGGTGGCGATGACGGCCACGGAGTGTGGTGCTGCACCTGCACAACGATCACTACCGCAGCGTCGAACCGGCTAACGCACCTCACCCGTTCGGCGTGACCCGATGAGCGGACCGCGGTCAGCCGGTGTAGTCCGCGGCCACCCGGGAGGGTGAGTGTCGCCGACACCCGTACGCAGCAGTTGCGCGCGCGGGTGCGGCCGCGGAGCCGTTGGCTGGCGGGGAGGCAGTGGCCGCGGCCCCCGGCCCGGCGGTGAGGGAGTACGCATATGGCGACAAGCGCTGACGGGCCGGCCGGAGGCGTTCCCGACTCGGTCGACGGGCCCATCAGCGCCGAAGAACGCTCCGAGTTGCTTGCACTGCGCAAACGTTTCCCGGCGCAACGACGGTGGCGGGCCGCCCTGTCCGCGCTGCTGATCACACTGGCCGCGGTGCTCGCCCCGCTCAGCGCCGTCGCCGTGTGGGTGACCGACGAGATGGCCGACACCGGCCGGTATGTCGCGACGGTGGCTCCGCTCGCCCGGGACCCCGACGTCAGGGACGCGGTGACCGATCGCGTGACCGACGCCGCCATGGCGAAGATCGACCTCGACTCGCTGCTGTCCGACGTGGCTCCCCGCGACCGGCCGCTGCTGGAGGACGCCCTCGGCAGTCTGCGCGGGCCGATCACCGGCGGTATCAGGGATGTCGTACGGCAGGCGGTGGCGAGCTTCGTGGCGAGCGATGCCTTCGCGTCGCTCTGGGAGCAGCTGAACCGTCAGGCGCATGCGGCGTTCACCGGCGCGCTGACGGGCGACAGCGACTCGGCGGTGCGGGTGCGGGGCGACGCTGTCGTGCTCGACCTTGCGCCGGTCGTCGCGCAGGTGAAGCAGCGGCTGCTGGACAGCGGCCTGAGCGCCGCGTCGCTCATCCCGGAGGTGCGAACCGACTTCACCCTTGTGAAGTCGCGGGATGTGCAGAAGGTGCGGACCGGCTTCCGGGCGCTGCAGATCGCCGGAAACTGGCTGCCGGTCGTCACGGTGCTCCTGGCGGTCGGCGGTGTACTGCTCGCCGCGCGCCGACGCCGCGCCCTGGCCGCGGCGGCACTGGGCATTGCCGCGGGCATGGCGGTGCTCGGGATCGGGCTCGCGGTCTTCCGCGTCATCTATCTGGATCATCTGCCCGCAGACACGAATGACGCGGCCGCCGGTGCGATCTATGACCAGATCGTACGTTTTCTGTGGGTGACCGTGCGGATGATGATCGCGTTGGGGGCCGTGGTCGCGGCCGGGGCGTGGCTGAGCGGTACCGGGCGCTGGGCAGTGCGCGTCACGACCGCGTGGGAGACGGCGATCGCCGCGGTGCGGCAGGCCATCGGGATCACGACGACCGGGCCGGTCGGGCCGTGGGTGCACCGCTACCGCCGCGCACTGCGGTGGGTGGTCGTCGCGGGCGCGGCGCTCGCACTGCTGCTGTGGCCCTATCCGACCGGCCTGGTCGTCATCTGGATCGCGGTTGTCGCGCTCGCCGCGCTCGCGGTCGTCGAATTCCTCGACGACCGGCGTCAACCGGGTGCCGCGGGGGTGAGTTCGGCGTAACCGCGTCCCCGCAACTCACCCTTTCGGGGTCAGGGCCGCGAGTTGCCGGTCGAACGGAATGAACGTTTCCTCCGGCTCCGGGCGGGACACTGGGCGGTCCGCGATCTGAGCGGCGAGTTCGGCGGCGGCGCGCTCGATGCGCGTCGCAAGGGTGTCGTCGCCCGCGGCGCCCCAGTCCTCGGTCGCCGCGTACACCGCTGTCGGCATGACGACCGCCCTGAGGTAGCTGAAGAGCGGGCGCATGGCGTGTTCCAGGACCAGGGAGTGGCGGGCGGTGCCGCCGGTTGCCGCGATCAGGACCGGAGTGCCCGCCAGAGCGCCTTTGTCGACAATGTCGAAGAAGGACTTGAACAGGCCGCTGTAGGAGCCGGTGAAGACCGGGGTGACCGCGATCAGGCCGTCGGCGGAGGTGGTGGCGTCGACGGCGTCGCGCAGCTGCGGGCCGGGGAAGCCGGTGACCATGTTCTGGGCGATGTCGTTGGCGAGGTCGCGCAGCTCGATGACCCTGACCTCGACATCGTCGAACGCGCCGGGATTGTCGACATTGCTGTCCGTGACCTGCCGCCGCGTCGCGGCGGCCAGGCGGTCGGCGAGCAGCCGGGTCGAGGAGGGCCGGCCGAGGCCCGCGGTGATCACGACAAGGCGCTTGGTCATGCGTCGACCTCCTGGGCGTCGCGCCGCGCGAGCAGCGTCTGGTGGGTGGGACCTTCCGGCACGTGCGCCGGGCGGCCCTTGGCGAATTCGCGGCGCAGAACGGGGACGACCTCCTCGCCGAGCAGGTCGAGCTGTTCCAGCACAGTGCTGAGCGGCAGCCCCGCGTGGTCCATCAGGAAGAGCTGTCGCTGGTAGTCGCCGAAGGACTCGCGGAAGGTCAGCGTCTTGTCGATGACCTCCTGCGGCGAGCCGACGGTCAGCGGCGTCTGTTCGGTGAAGTCCTCCAGGGACGGGCCGTGGCCGTAGACCGGCGCGTTGTCGAAATACGGCCGGAATTCGCGCACCGCGTCCTGCGAGTTCTTTCGCATGAACACCTGACCACCCAGTCCGACGATCGCCTGATCGGGCGAGCCGTGCCCGTAGTGCGCATAGCGTTCGCGGTACAACCCGATGAGCTTCTTGAAGTGCTCCTTCGGCCAGAAGATGTTGTTGGCGAAGAAGCCGTCGCCGTAGTACGCGGCCTGTTCGGCGATCTCCGGACTGCGGATGGAGCCGTGCCAGACGAAGGGCGGAACTCCGTCGAGCGGGCGCGGGGTGGAGGTGAAGGACTGCAGCGGTGTGCGGAACTTCCCGGCCCAGTCGACCGTGTCCTCCCGCCACAGTTTGTGCAGCAGGGCGTAGTTCTCGACGGCGAGCGGTATGCCCTGCCGGATGTCCTTGCCGAACCACGGGTAGACCGGACCGGTATTGCCGCGGCCCATCATCAGGTCGACGCGGCCGTCCGCCAGGTGCTGGAGCATCGCGAAGTCCTCCGCGATCTTGACCGGGTCGTTGGTGGTGATGAGCGTGGTGGACGTCGAGAGGATCAGACGATCGGTGCGCGCCGCGATGTAGCCGAGCATGGTGGTCGGCGAGGACGGCACGAACGGCGGGTTGTGGTGCTCACCCGTGGCGAACACGTCGAGCCCGACCTCCTCGGCCTTCTGCGCGATGGTGACCATCGCCTTGATCCGCTCGTGCTCGCTCGGCGTCCGTCCGTTCGTCGGGTCCGTGGTGACGTCGCCGACTGTGAAGATCCCGAACTGCATCTCACCCACCGTCCAATTGGTTGATTGTTCAACCACTCGAACAGAGGGGTGTCCCCGACTATTCCCGGACGCGTCTCACCTGCCCGTTCCCGCCCCGTCGGGCGGCGGCTCCGGTGCCGCGGCCGGGATGACCCGCGGGGGCACGGAGCCCGGGGCATGGAAGGTGACGGCGCCGAAGTTCTGGCCCTGGATCACCGGCCCGTGCTGGACGCCACCGCCGATGATGTTGTGCACGGTGACCGTCGTCCCGCGGGAAGCCGCCGGGTCCAGTTCCGCGAGCAGCAGGCGCAGCTCGTCCGCGGCCGCGGGGTCCGCCCGGAGCGTACGGCGCAGCCGCGCTCGCCACTCGGCCTCGACGTCGTCCGCCGCCCCGGCCGCGGACAGCTCCTGCCGGGACAGTTCCAGCTCCGCGTCCACCGGCCCGGCCTCGCCGCCGCGGGCGAAGAAACGCGCCAGCCGGCCACGTACCTGGGTCCAGGCGTCCGAGGCCATCAGTCCGACCAGCGTGGTCGCCCCCGACGCCGCCAGCGCCGTCAACTCCGCTTCCACCGCGCCCCCCTTCACGCCCACGGGCCGTACCGCCCGCGCATCGCCCCACGGTAGAGCCAACGGGCCGGCCACGCGGGCGCACGGCATCTGTTCCGGCCCGCAGACCCCCGGCACCTCCGCGCCACCCGTCCCCCATCCGCTACCCTGTCCTTGGCCACCGTTCAGCGGCAGGCCAGGCCCCTTGCCAACGGCCGGGCGGTGCCTGCTCGCAGGTGCTCGTCCAGGTCCTCCGCAAGCCCGGCCCCAGTAGCTCAGGGGATAGAGCACGGCTCTCCTAAAGCCGGTGTCGCAGGTTCGAATCCTGCCTGGGGCACGTAGACCTTCCTGTGTATGCCCGCCGGGCGGCGCGGATTGCGATCCGGCGCGGTCGGTGGGACGGGCGGAAGAGGTGCGGGAGGCGTGGCTCGCAGGGCAGGCCGCAGACCGCCGCCGTCGCCGCTGGCGCAGCGCGCGGGGGTGGATGCCGTACGGCTGAGGCTGCCCGGGGACGGGGCGGGGCGCTGGACGACCGTTCGTGAACATCTGCTTGAGCGCTTCGGTTCCGCGATCGGCGCCGACCGGGTGGAGGCGATGCTCGCCGAGGGGCGGTTCGTCACCGCGGACGGGCCGGTCGGCGTGGCGACGCCGTACGAGCCGGGCGGCTGGGTCTGGTTCCACCGCGACTGCGCGCCCGAGGCCGAGGTGCCGTACCCGGTGGACGTCGTACACCGCGACGAGCGCATCGTCGTCGCCGACAAGCCGCACTTCCTCGCCACCACGCCGCGCGGCCGGCACATCACGCAGACCGCCCTGACCCGGCTGCGGCGCGATCTCGGCCTGCCGCTGCTCTCCCCCGCCCACCGGCTGGACCGGCTGACCGCGGGGCTGGTGCTCTTCGTCGTACGGCCCGAGGACCGCGGCGCCTACCAGACGCTCTTCCGCGACCGGCGGGTCCGCAAGGAGTACGAGGGCGTCGCCCGATGCGACCCGGCGCTGCGGCTGCCGCTGACCGTACGCAGCCGGATCGTCAAGGAACGCGGGCGGATCGCGGCCGAGGAGCGGGCGGACGGGCCGCCGAACGCCGAGAGCCGAGTCGAGCTGCTCGCCCAACGCGGCGGGCTGGGCCGCTATCTGCTGCTGCCCGCGACCGGGCGCACCCATCAGCTGCGGCTGCACATGAACAGCCTGGGACTGCCGCTGCTGCACGACCCCGTCTATCCCCTGCTGCTGCCGGAGACCGCCGCGGACGACTGGTCGCGGCCGCTGCAACTGCTCGCGCGGGCGCTGGAATTCACCGACCCGCTGACCGGTCGGGCGGTCCGCTTCGAGAGCCGGCGGCGGCTGGCCGCGTGGCCCCGCGGCACGGACTGAGCGGCGGTCAGGACCCCGCATCCGCCGGGGCCTCGGGATCCGCCGCGCGCAGCAGCGCGAAGAACGCGCCCTCCGCGTCCCTGAGCAGCGCGAGCCTGCCGACACCCGCGAGGTCGGTGCCCGGCATCAGCACCGCGCCGCCGCCTGCGACGGCCTTGTCCACCGCCGCGTCCACGTCGGACACCGAGAAATACGGCTGCCAGTAACTCGTGCCCTCCGGCAGCACGTCCGTGCCGAGCTGCATGATGCCGCCGTGCGAGCCCTCCTGGCCGCCGCCGGACCGGGACGCCACCACATAGGAGCCGGCGTCGCCAGGCAGCGGCATGTCCTCGAAGTCCCAGTCGAAGACGGCGCCGTAGAACTGCTTGGCCCGCGCCGAATCCGTCGTGTACAGCTCCGTCCAGCACAGGCCTCCCGCGCCGACCTTGTCCAGGCCGACGACTGTCCCCGGCTCCCAGACGGCGAACTCGGCACCGTCCGGGTCCGTGTAACCCGCGAGCCTGCCCTGGTCCGCGACGGCCATCGGCGGGAAGCGGACGCCGCCGCCGGCCTGCTCGACGGCCTTGGTCGTCGCATCCGCGTCGGGCGTGTGGAAGTACACCGTCCAGGCGGGCTGGGCGTGCTCCTCCTGGAGCGGGCCGAGGGCGGCGACGGTCGCGCCGTCCTCCTGGAACATCCCGTAGCCCCCCATCTCCGACCCCGCCTGGCGGAACTGCCAGCCGAACAGGTCACCGTAGAAGGCGGCCGCCGCCGTCACGTCGCGGCTGCCCAGGTCCACCCAGTTGGGTGCGCCAGGCACGTAGTCATTGGTGAGCATGCTGGATACCTCCGTGGGCCGAGTGATCGGTGTGGCGATCGATCTGTCGGATTTGGACGCTGTGTCCTCTCTCACACTCAGCATGGCAGCAGGCGCCGACAATCGTCGTTTCCGCGCCCCGCGGGGCTGTCCTCGGCTGGTCAGAGGGGGTGGGCGGGGCACTGGCTGACCGTGGCGGGGCGGGTACGCGCGGTGCTCGGCGGATTCGGGATTGTCAGTGCCCCCGTCTAGGGTGGTTCACATGTACGGGGGAAGTCTCGATCAAGCGAACGCCGCTCTGCGCGCATATGTGCAGGAGCACGGCGACCGGCCGTGGACGGCCGAAGAGCTCGCGGAGCTGGCGCGGTTGCGCGCCCGCTGGACCTCTGCCGCACGCGGCGCCCGCGGTGGGATACGCCCGGTGTCCGGGCCCGTCATGGGCGCCGCGGTGATGACGGCGGCGTAGCCGACCTCGCGTTCGGTGCCGGGGCCCGTGTGGACCTTGGCGGTGGGTCAGACGGTTGCGCGGGCCGCCGCGTGCGGGGGGCGTACGGCGTCGGTGCCGGGGGCCGGTTCCGCGGTGTCGTCGCCCAGAGCGGTGATCCGGTTCGCGGCGTCGACATGGACCACGGACGGGCGCAGGGCGCGGGCCTCCGCGTCGTCGACCTGGGCGTAGCTGATCAGGATGACCAGGTCGCCGGGGTGCACGAGGTGCGCTGCCGCGCCGTTGATCCCGATCACCCCCGAGCCGCGCTCGCCCTCGATGACGTAGGTCTCCAGGCGGGCGCCGTTGGTGATGTCGACGATGTGGACGAGTTCACCCGGCAGCAGGTCGGCGGCGTCCATCAGGTCGGCGTCGACCGTTACGGAGCCGACGTAGTGCAGGTCCGCCTGGGTCACGGTGGCGCGGTGGATCTTGGACTTGAACATGGTGCGCAGCACGGTGCCGCCCTCCTGGTGAGCAGGTCGCGTCCCTCGCTCGGGTACGCGCCGACGTGACCAGGGTAGAGGTCCTGGTCGCGTCCACGTCGGGGGGTGGGGCGGGAGTGCGCAACATCTCAGGCGGGCCTGAGCACTCTGGCCGGGGGTCGGCCTCTCCCCGGGCGCGGGGTGGTGCGGTTCCCCTTCGGCAGGGGGTGCCCACCCAGGGGCGCGGTCCGTCCGCACACGGCGGTGCGTGGGCTGGCCGCACAGTTGCTCGCGCCCCTGCGGGGCGGGTGCGCAGGGGTCAGGCGGGGGCGGGGAGCTGGTGGTAGAGCTGGGTCAGAGCCGCGTTCAGGCGGTGGAGGCGGGGCGGGGGCGTGGTGGCCGGAGGGCGAGGGGGTTCGGCGTCCGGGCGGCGGCCTAGGCGGCGGCGGACCTGGCCGAGATTGCGGGCGGTCAGGACGAGGTGCGCGCGGGTCGCGGCGAGGTCGGACGGGGAGGTGGCGGCCAGCGCCCGGGCCTCGCGTACGCATACAGCCAGCGTCTCCGCCCAGTCAGCGGCGTGCGGTGCCGCGCCGGGGGCGGTGCGGCGGGCGAACAGGGCACGGTGGGCCCGCGCCGACGCGGCCGCCTCACTGAGGTCGCGGGCCGAGCGGTCCAGGGCGCGGGCCAGTTTCCGCAGCGCGGCCGGTTCCGGGTCGGGTTCGCGTGCCGCGGTGAGCAGGTCCTGCAGGACCTGGAGGGTGCGGGCGGCCCGCCCCCGCATCACCGTCTCCGTACGGAGCGGCAGCACGAAATACGCGGCCAGGATGCCGCATGCCGACCCGGCGAGGATGCCCTCCGGACGCTGGAGGAGAAGGGCCGTGCCCTGCTCGCCGTTCAGGGAGTAGAGCACGGCCAGCAGGCTGGTCACGCAGAACGCCCACACGGCGTAGCTCACTTCGCGCAGCCATATCCCGACGAAGAGGTAGCAGAAGATCACCGCGACGGCGGCGGGCGGTACGTCCGCCACCAGGTGGGCGACGAGGGTGCCCGTCACCGCGCCGGTGAAAGCCCCGGCCACGCGCAACCCGCTGCGATGTACCACGTCGCCCCGGGCGCGGGCAGCGCTGCACACGACGAAGGCCGTGATCACGGTCCACGTCCAGTGGTGCGGGAAGACCAGGTGCCCGGCGGCGAAAGCCGCGGCCATTGCGACGGTCAGCTGCGCGCTGAGTCGGGTGTGGGGTTGCAGGCCCTTCCTGGCCGGAGGGCGGGGCGGCTCCTGCGCCGGGTGTGCCCGCGCGGGGATGGCCCGTACGACTGCCGCCGCCGCTTCGACCTCGGCCAGGGCCTTGGTGAGGGGGTCGCCGGGCGCGGCGGCGTCCGGGCCGGGCGGAGGCTGGCCCGCAGACCGATCGGGCGCCCCTGCCGCCGCCAAGTGCGGCACACCCTGCCCGGGCACACCGCCCTCTGCAGGCAGCACCGGGACGCCCGACCCACCCGCACCCTCCCCCGCGGACCAGTCAGCCGCAGCGCCAGGACCGGGCGGGGCCTCGCTCGACCCCGCCGACCCCACGACGGCCCCCGTCCGCGCCGCCGCGTGCGGCACACCTGGCCCGGGCACACACTCCTCCGCTGACAGCACCGGCACGCCCGGCCGGCCCGTACCCTCCCCCGTGGACCGGCCAACCGCAGCGACGGAGCCGCCCGTCGCCGACCCGTCGCCCACCGCCGGACGCTGCACCCCCCGCCCGGGCGCACCCTCGCCCGCCGACCCGTCGCCCACCGCCGGACGCTGCACCCCCCGCTCAGGCGCACCGTCACCCGCCGACCGCGCGGGCGCCGCCGCATCGCTCAGGACCTCCGCGTGGAGGACCGCCGCGGACAGGGCCGCGAGGGGGGCGGTCGGGGGAAGGGCGGCGGCGTCGAGGCGGTCTTCCGCGGTCAGGGCGGCGCGGTGGAGGGCCAGGGCGGCACGGGCGTGGCGCGGGGTGCCCGGGGGGAGTGCGCGCAGGCGGCGGGCGGCGGGGATCAGGTCGAGGGCCGCCGCGGCGGCCTCGCGGGTCGGGCGGGCCGGGAGTACGGCCTGGGACAGCAGGACGCAGGCCACGGCGATCGCCCCGGCCGCGGCACCCCACAGCGGCCCGGTGGCCTTGGCGGCGCTCGGCGGTACCGGTACGACCATGACCGCGATGAGCGGGGTGAGGGCGAGCCGGCCGAAGCGCCGTACACGGCCGCCGAAACGCAGCAGGTAGCGTGACCCGCCGACCGCGGCGACGTACATTGCCGCGCCCAGCCAGGTGTGGTGCAGCATGAACCGCCCCACGAGGCCGGCCAGCAGGCCGATCGCGGGGACGTACAGCAGAGCGGAGAGCCGATGCGCGAGGCTGGTCGCGTGCAGAGTGCGCGAGACCATGACGGCGACGACGGTCGCGATCACGACGGCTCCGCCGGGCAGGTCCGCGGCTCTGACCATTGCCACGGATATCAGCAGGGCGGCGAGCGCCGCCAGGATCGTCCGGGCGGCAGTCCGCAGCAGGACCCGCCCGGGGTCGAGCAGCCGCAGCCGGTCTCGTACGGGCTGGCCTCTCCCGTCGCCGCCGGACCCTGGCACTCGGTGCGCACCGCGCAGCCGGTCTCGTACGGACTGCCCCATCCCCTCACCGTCCATTACGCCTGGCGTACGACCGTGCCGCCGGAAGGCCCGCCGTTATGCCAGAGAAGCATCTCCCACCGCCGCTGATAGTACGCCGAGCTTATGAAAATGGCCGCCATGTTTCCTCCCCCGCCCCAAGACCCGGCAGCGGTGCTGCGCCGTGCGGTGAACCGGCTCAGCCGCCGGATGCGTACCGAGCGGCCGCAGGACGGCCTGCCCAGCGGGCGTCTCGGCGTGCTCGCGCACCTCTACCGCTCGGGACCGAGCGCGCCCGGCGCCATTGCCGCGGCCCTGCACGTACAGCCGCAGTCGCTGACCCGGACGCTGGCCGCGCTGGCCGGGGACGGGATGGTGAGCAGGACCAGGGACGCGGCGGACGGCCGGAGCCATGTCATCGAGCTGACCGACCGCGGCTTCGCGGCGATGGCCCGTGACGTACGCCACGGCGACACATGGCTGCGGGAGCGGATGGACGCCGAGCTGAACGACACCGAGCGCGACGTACTGCGCCTGGCGGCGGCACTGCTGGACCGGCTGGCCGGGGACGAGTGACCCCGGGTCGGCGGCCGAGTGCGACACAGGTCACCCGATACCCCTGGGGGGTCCTCGGCAAAATACCCCTAGGGGGTATAGGCTGGTGAGCGGTGGAGACGGAACGAGCCGTCCCCGACCACGCGACGAGGAGCACACCATGAGCGATGTCGTCTACTCGGTGTCCGGAATGACCTGCGGCCACTGCGAATCCGCGGTCACCCAGGAGGTCACCGCCATCCCCGGCGTCACGTCCGTCAAGGCGGTCGCCTCGACCGGACTGCTGACCATCGGCTCCGACCAGCCGGTGGACGACGAGAAGGTACGGGCGGCGGTCGACGAGGCGGGCTACGAGCTCGTCGGGCGGGCCTGAGCCACACACCAGCGGGGGGAGCGGGGAGCAGCGATGAACGGCATGGACGTCCACCAGGACGGCAGCGGCACCAGCGGCAACGGCGGCGTCGCGCAGCCGGCCGGCCAGTGGGTCGAGCTGGAGATCGGCGGCATGACGTGCGCGTCCTGCGCCGCCAGGATCGAGAAGAAGCTCAACCGGATGGACGGCGTCACCGCCACGGTCAACTACGCGACCGAGAAGGCCAAGGTCGGCTACGACGACGGAATCGCGGTCGGCGACCTGATCGCGACGGTCGAGGCCACCGGCTACACCGCCGCGCTCCCCCCGCCGCCCGCCGCCACGCGGGCGCCGGACGCCGCCGCGCCGGCCGACACCGAACTGACCTCACTGCGGCAGCGCTTGACCACCGCCGTCGTGCTGGCCGTGCCGGTGATCGTGCTCGCGATGGTGCCGGCCCTGCAGTTCGACAACTGGCAGTGGCTGTCGCTGACCCTCGCCTCGCCGGTCGTCGTCTACGCCGGCTGGCCCTTCCACCGCGCCGCCTGGACGAATCTGCGGCACGGCGCCGCGACCATGGACACCCTGGTCTCGGTCGGCACGCTGGCCGCCTTCGGCTGGTCGCTGTGGGCGCTCTTCTTCGGCGACGCCGGGATGACCGGCATGACCGACGCCTTCCGGCTGACGGTGTCCCGTACGCAGGGCGGCAGCGAGATCTATCTGGAGGCGGCGGCCGGCGTCACGGCCTTCATCCTGGCCGGCCGCTACTTCGAGGCGCGTGCCAAGCGCCGGGCCGGCGCCGCCTTGCGCGCGCTGCTCGAACTCGGCGCCAAGGACGTCGCCGTGCTGCGCGGCGGCGGTGAAGTACGGATCCCGATCGGCGATCTGGCGGTCGGCGACCGCTTCGTCGTACGGCCGGGCGAGAAGATCGCCACCGACGGCCTGGTGCGGGACGGCACGTCGGCCGTCGACGCGTCGATGCTCACGGGCGAGTCGCTGCCGGTCGAGGTCGGCCCCGGCGACCGGGTCACCGGCGCCACCGTGAACGCCGGCGGGCGGCTGGTGGTCGAAGCCACCAGGATCGGCGCCGACACCCGACTCGCGCGGATGGCGAGCCTGGTGGAGGACGCGCAGAACGGCAAGGCCGCGGCCCAGCGGCTCGCCGACCGCATCTCCGGGGTCTTCGTGCCCACCGTCATCCTGCTCGCGCTCGGCACCCTGGTGGTCTGGCTGGCGCTCGGCGAGGGCGCGGAGGCGGCCTTCACCGCCGCCGTCGCCGTCCTCATCATCGCCTGCCCGTGCGCGCTCGGACTCGCGACGCCCACCGCGCTCATGGTCGGCACCGGGCGCGGCGCCCAGCTCGGCATCCTCATCAAGGGCCCCGAGGTGCTGGAGTCGACCCGGGCCGTCGACACGATCGTGCTCGACAAGACCGGTACGGTCACGACCGGTTCGATGACGCTGACCGGCGTGCTGGTGGCCGACGGCGTCGACGAAGGCGAGGCGCTGCGGCTCGCGGGCGCCCTGGAGCACGCCTCGGAGCACCCCATCGCACGGGCCGTCGCCGCCGGGGCCGCGGAGGCCGGCGCACTGCCCGACGTCGGGGACTTCACCAACCTGCCGGGCCTCGGCGTCCAGGGCGTCGTGGAGGGGCACACGGTGCTCGTCGGACGTGAGCAGCTGCTGTGCGACCGGTCGCAGCCGCTGCCGCCCGAGCTGGCCCGCGCCAAGGCCGCCGCGGAGGCCGGCGGCGGCACGGCGGTGGCCGTCGGCTGGGACGGCCGCGCCCGGGCGGTCCTCGTCGTGGCCGACGCCGTCAAGCCGGAGAGCGCGGAGGCCGTACGGCGGCTGCGCGGGCTCGGGCTGCGGCCGGTGCTGCTCACCGGGGACAACGCGGCCGTCGCCGCGGCGGTGGCCGCGGACATAGGCATCGCCGCGGAAGATGTCCACGCCGAAGTCCTTCCCGCGGACAAGGTCGCCGTCATCAGGCGGCTCCAGGCCGAGGGCCGCACCGTCGCCATGGTCGGCGACGGGGTCAATGACGCGGCTGCGCTCGCGCAGGCCGATCTCGGGCTCGCCATGGGCACGGGGACGGACGCGGCGATCGAGGCGGGCGACCTCACCCTCGTACGGGGAGACCTGCGGGTCGCCGCGGACGCGATCCGGCTGGCGCGGCGGACGCTGACCACGATCAAGTCGAACCTGTTCTGGGCGTTCGCGTACAACATCGCGGCATTGCCGCTGGCCGCCGCCGGGCTGCTCAATCCGATGATCGCGGGGGCCGCGATGGCCTTCTCGTCGGTCTTCGTCGTGGCCAACAGTCTGCGGCTGCGGACGTTCGCGCCGCTCGCGCGGTAGCGGTCGGCCCCGCAAGGCGCAGGGCACAGGGCACGAGCCACAGGGCGCCACGATAGGGGGATGGCAGAAGTGCGGCGGGTGTCGGTGGAGGCGCGCAGGGCGCGGCTGGTGGCGCGGCTCGGGGCACCGGCGGGCGGGGTCCGGGAGGTCGTGGAGCGGCTGGTGGCGGTGCACGCGACGGACCCGGCGACGGTGTATCTCGCCATCGCCGCGCGGCTCCCCGACCCGGGCGGCGCGGTCTCCGCCGTGGAGAGGGAGCTGTACGCGCGGCCTCCGGGGCTCACCCGGATGCTGGCGATGCGGCGGACCATGTTCGTGGTCACGCGCCCGTTCGCACCTGAGGTGTACGCCGCCGCCGGGCGCCGTATCGCCGTCAAGGAGCGCAAGGGCCTGCTCGGCCACCTCGCGGACGGTGGATGGGACGCCGCGTGGCTCATGGATGTCGAGGCGGAGGTCGCCGCGGCGCTGGCCGCCCACCCGGAGAGCAGCGGCGCCGAACTGTCCCGGCTCGTACCGCGGTTGCGCGAACAGGTCGTCGTCGCCCGCGGCAAACCGTACGAGGCGAAGCAGAACGTCGCGAGCCGGATCATCCGCACGATGGCCGCGGAGGGCCGGATCGAGCGGCGCCGGCCGGCCGGTTCCTGGACCAGCGGCCAATTCCGCTGGGCGACCGCGGAACCGCTGCCGGAGCTGCCCGCCGAGCCCGCGCGGGCCGCGCTCGCGAAGGCGTGGCTGGGGGCGTACGGACCCGGCAGCGAGGCCGACCTCGCGTGGTGGACGGGCTGGACGCGGGGCGAGACCCGCGAGGCGCTGGGCGCGGTCGGGGCCGAGGCGGTCGTGCTGGACGACGGCGCCACCGCTTACGTCCTCCCGGGCGACACCGGGCAGGACCCGGCGGAGGAGCCGCGGACGGCGCAGTTGCTGCCCGCGCTGGACCCGGCGGCGATGGGGTGGCGGGAGCGGGGCTGGTTCCTGCCGGAAGGGCACGCCGAACTCTTCGACAGGACCGGGAACATCGGGCCCACCGTGTGGTGGGGCGGCGAGGTCATCGGCGGCTGGGCGCAGTGGGGTGACGGGGCCGTCGTCTGGCAGCGGATCGCTGACCGCGGGGCGGAGGCGGAGGCCGCGGTCGGCGTTGCCGCCGAGCGACTCGGTGCGGTGCTGGGCGGCGTGCGGGTGACGCCGCGTTTCCGTACGCCGCTGGAGCGCCGCCTCTCCGCGTAGGCGGTTTCCCTGGCGCGGAGGGTCGCAGGGCCGTTTCACGGCGGCCGCGCCCGGCTACGACGGCGCAAGAGGCGACGGCCGCCGCAAAGGGCCACGGCAAGAGGCCATCGCAAGGGGCTGGCGTCCAGTTCGCGACGGGCCGCCCGGCGCGGCAAGTTCCCCGGCGCAAGTTCCGCGGCCGCAAGTTCCCGGGGCCGCCGGAAGGGGCGGCCCCGGGAGGAATCCGGCCGGCTGTCAGAAGTGCGTGAGCTTCGCCCCGAAGGACGGCTCCGCCAGATCCGACTTGAGGACGGCCGGGACAGTGGTCCTGGCCGACCCGGCACCGATGGTGAGCGTGCCCACCACGGCACCCGCCTTGGCACTGTGCGGCACCCCGGTGGCCGGCGTGCTGAGGGTGATCGTGGAGCGCAGGCCCGGCCAGCCGACCGCGGTGAGGTCGGCGGCGGCGACGACCGGGGTCGTACCGCCGAGGCCGTCGCGGACCTCGCCGACGACGTCGCCCTTCTTGACGACCGTCACGGACGTGAGTCCGCCCTGGACGGCCTCGATGAGCTGCTGGCTGCGGGTGAGCGCGGTCTGCAGGCTGTCGTTGACGGTGGTGCCGCCGTGCTGCTGGAGGACGACACCGAGGATCAGCTGGTCCTTGCCACCGACCTTCTTCTTCGCCGCCCACATCAGGGCGCCGCCCGCCGGGGTGCTCGACCCCGTCTTGATGCCGACGACGCCGGGCTTCACCAGGTCGTTGTTGTTGTTGTAGATCCGGCCGACACCGGGCACATCGACGTTGGGGAGCGCGACGACCGAGCGGAAGACCTCGTTCTTCATCACCTCGCGGGCCAGCTTGAGCTGGTCGACCGCGGTGCTGACGGTGGTCTCCTCGAAGCCGCTGGCCCCGGTGTAGGTGGTGTGGGTCATGCCGAGCCCCGCGGCGGCCGATGTCATCTTGGTGACGAAGGCCTGCTGCGTCCCCGCGTCCCAACGGGCCAGCAGTCGGGCGATGTTGTTGCCCGACGGGACCAGCAGCAGTTGCAGCAGCTGGCGTTCGGTGAACTTCTGGCCCGCCGACACATGGGCGGTCGACTCGTCGGCGGACGCGGACTCGTCGGCCGCCTGCTGGTCGACGGGGATCACCGGCCCGTTCTGCTTGCCGGTGAGCGGGTGGTCGCGCAGCACCACGTAGGCGGTCATCACCTTGGTCAGGCTGGCGATCGGCACCGGATTCTGGGCGCCGTGCACACCGAGCGAACCGAGGCCCTCGACCTCGGCGACGGACTGGCCCTCACCGGGCCACGGCATCGACCCGGGCAGCGAGGCGCCGGGGAAGGCGTACGAGGGCGCGGCGGTCAGCTGGAGGCCGGCGGCGGGCAGCGGGCGTACGGCCTGGACGATGACGAAGACCACCGCGAGCAGGATGACCAGCGGGGTCCAGATCTTGAACCGCCGGCCGACGGTGCGCAGCGCGGTCTGCCGGGGCGGCGGGGTGTTGGTGAGCTGGGCCAGCAGCTTGAGCGGGGTGGCCCCGGTGGTGCCGGACCCCGACCCGGACGGCGACAGCGACGGTACGGGCATGGCCCGCGTCCCTTCGGGCCCGACGATCTCGCCCTGGTCGAGGGCGGCGGCGGGCGGCAGGGGCGCGGAAGCGGCGGGCGGCGCGGAGGCCGCCGCGCCGGCCCAGCCGGGCGCCGCGCCGGCCGCGGGGCTCCCGGTACGGCCCACCGGGCGTTCGGCCGGGAGGTCGGAGATCAGGGGCCGCAGCAGCGACTTGCGGACCTCGGCGCGGTGCACACCGGTGTCCTCGTCCCCGGGGGGCGAGGCCGCGCCGGAGGGCGCCTGGGGGGCATCCGCCGGGGCGGCGTCCTCGGGGGCGTCCGCCGGAGACGCCACGGGTGCGTCCGAGGGGGTGCCCACGGGGGCGCCCTTGGCCGACGCCTTCTTCGAAGACGCCTCGGAAGCGCCCCCCGGCGCCTTCGGAGGGGCGTCTTTCGGCCCGTTCGCCGACCCTGGGCCGCCGCCCGGCGCCGATTCCGCTTCCGGGCCGGCCGCAGGGCCGGCCGCCGGAGCGTCCGTGACCGCCCCTGCCCCGGCCTGGCCCGCGGGCGCGTCCTGGGGCCCGTCCTCGGCGGCCGGCGCGCCTGCGGCGCCGGGAGCGTCCTGCAGGGCCGCCACGGCCCCGGAGGCGGCCTCTGCGCCGCCCCCGGCCGCCGTCCCGGAAAGCTCACCTCTACGGCCGCCCGCCGTCCGGGCGCCCGCTTCCGCCACCGGAGTGCGCCCCGGCTCGTGTCCGGGCGCACCCGCGGACGGACTCCCGGGCGCGTCCTGCGGCCCGGGGTCACCGTCGGCTTCCGCTTCCTCGGTTGAAAGTTCACTCACCACAGCCGCACCAGCAGCCGCATCCGCACCTTCAGCACCAGTCTCCGGATCACGATTTGGTTCCGTTTTCCGGGGCTCCAGGGCCGGCCCGCGAGGCGACGGCGGGGCGGACGGCGTATCGGCGTCGGCCGTCGCGTCCGCGACCGCTACGTCACCCGGCGTATCCGCGACAGGACCGTCGGTGGATGCGGCGGCCGGGTGCGGGCGGGCGTCCGAGCCCGGCAGATCGGCCGATTCCGGGACGCCCGACTGGACGTCGCCGGCGGACGCACCCGCGTGCCGTACCGGCGTGGCGTCCACCACAGCCGCCTCACGCGCCTCATGAGGCGCCCGGAACACCACCAGCCTCGGGTCTGCGGCCTGCGCTGCGGCCCCGTCCCCCGATGTCCCACGCTGCTGTTCCCTGCCGGGGGACTCGCCCGCCACGCAGACCTCCTCCACACATCGTGCGGGGCGCCGCCCGGCGCCCCTACCCGTCCTGACCCACACTTGCAATAGTCCCGCGACAGGCCCGCAGGCCGTCCGCGACACCACCTCCGCCCCCGTAGACGAGAACGACATACCAGCCGGTTCCCGCCGATATGGAGAAGGCACTCTCGACAGGCCGGTGTGAGAGGCGTCACCCTGTCACTCATCCACGCGGGGAGGCATGGATGGGCAAGAGCCGCAGAACAATTCCGGAAGAGCTGTTGCTGCTCGCCCTGGACCCGACGACCGGGACCACGGCGCAGCCGCAATCACTCGACCTCGGCCTCGCCGGAGCACAGCTCGTCGAGCTGGCTCTGGCAGGACGGATAGCCCCTGACGGGGATCGTATCGCCGTGGTGCACCCACGGCCGACTGGAGATCCGACTCTGGACTCCGCTCTGGAACTGCTGCGCCGTCGTGGCAGCCCGGTGCGGGCGGTCCACTGGATCGGCGGACCCCGGCTGGGGCTCCGTCAGACGTATCTCGCGCACTTGGAACGGTGCGGCATGGTGCACGCCGTGCCGGGACAGATGTGCGGGGTGCTGCCGACCACTCGGTATCAGGCGACCGACAGCGCGGTCAGCCGGGAGATCAGATCCCGGTTGGACAGTGCGATCCGCACCGGCGTACCGCCGGACCCGCGGACCGCCGCGCTCGCCGCGCTCGCCCACTCCGTGGGTCTCGGCAAGCACCTGTACCCGGGCAACGAAGGCCGGTCGTCCAGATCGCGCCTGCGGGACCTGATCAGGTACGACCCGATGGGCGGACTCGTCGCGCACGCCGTGATGGACGTGCAGAACGGCGTGGCCGCGCAGCCCAAGCGCCCACCCGCCCAGGCACAACGCACGGTGGGACACGGCACGATGGCCAGGGCCGGTGCCCGCTGACGTTCAGCGCGTCCGAGCACACCGAGCACGCGAAAGCACACGGCAGTACGTGACCACCTGAACAGCACGGCGTGAGCAGCACCTCCAGTAAGTACGAGCGAGTACGAGCAGCACCAGAGCAGTGCCAGCAGTACGCGTACGCAACCCGTAACGCCACAGGACGGGCGGCGGTGTCCGTCGGCAGGGATAGGACACCGCGGATTCGGCCCCGTCCGCAGCGAGATCCCTCCGGGAGCCGCTGTGCCGCGCGGGGTGGCGGGCGCCGGACGGACGTCCGGACCCGGTGCCCCGCGCGGCACGTTTTCCCCCCGCTCACGAGGCGCGCGAGCAGCTTCCGCGCGCCCGGGGCGCAGGCCGGGCAATCTTGTTACGACCATTCGCCAGCGCGGCGATGACCGCTAGTGGCAGGCTGCTGACCATCAGTACGGTTCAGCGTGGAGGTGCACTTCCTGTGGTCGCCAGCGTCAACCCCACCGTCAGGCGCCGCCGTCTGGGTTCGGAGCTGCGCAAGCTCCGTGAGGAGAAGGGGATGACGGCCGAGGAGGTCGCGGCCCGGCTCCTGGTCTCCCAGTCCAAGATCAGCCGCCTGGAGAACGGCCGCCGCAGCATCAGCCAGCGCGACGTCCGCGACCTGTGCGGGGTGTACGGGGTCGAGGACGTGCGCGTTGTCGAATCGCTGATGCAGATGGCCAAGGAGTCCCGCCAGCAGGGCTGGTGGCACGCCTTCGGCGACATCCCCTACAGCGTCTACATCGGCCTGGAGACGGAGGCGGCGAGTCTGCGGGTCTTCGAACCCCAGGTGGTGCCCGGCCTGTTGCAGACCCAGCGCTACGCGAGCGCGGTGATCGCGGGCAATCTGCCCGAGGCGACGTCGGAGCAGGTCGAGAAGCGGGTCAGCGTGCGGATGCGCCGGCAGGAACGGATCACCGACCTCGACGGGCCGTTGCGGATGTGGGCGGTGGTGGACGAGGCGGCGCTGTGCCGCAAGGTCGGCGACGCGCAGATCATGCGCGAACAGCTCGCGCATCTCGTGGAATTGAGCCATCTGCCGCATGTCACCGTCCAGGTGCTGCCGTTCGAGGCGGGTGCGCACCCAGGACTGAGCGGGCAGTTCGCGGTGCTGGAGTTCACCGACACGACGGATGCCACGGTGGTCTATCTGGAGGGTGTGAACAGCGACCTGTATCTGGAGAAGGACACCGATGTGCAGGCCTACAGCGTGATGTACGAGCATCTGCGGGCGCAGGCGCTGAGCGCGGAGGCCACCCGGCAGTTCATCGGCGAGGCGGCCCTGCGGTACGCCTGATCCGGCAGGTCCCGGCCAAACGACGCATGGGGACGCCTCGGCGTGAAGGTGGGCAAATTACTCTACTACCCGATCATTGACAAGGGTTGCCAGGAATATGCCACCTGGTCGAGTGAAGGCCCCACCCGGCCGGTGATGTTGGCGAGTAGCGTCGATCGCAGTCAGGCAGTGGTGTACGCCACATCGCCACCGCGCGATCGCATTGCGGAGTACACCCCGCCGCCGTCACCAGCACAGACCGGAGCAGAGATGGCAATCAAGCTGGGCAACACCCCCGCGTGGCGCAAGTCCTCGCGGTCCACCGGAAACGGTGCCTGTGTCGAAGTGAAGTCCCCGGCTGTCGCGGCCGTCGTGGTCCGCGACTCGAAGGACCCGCAGGGTCCGGTGCTCACCTTCTCCCCCGAGGCGTGGTCGTCCTTCGTCACCGACGTGGACCACGGCACGTACGACCTGCGCTGACCGGTCGGCACCGGCCGCAGGACAGCACCACGAGTACAGCACCACCGCAAAAGCCCTCTCGACCGGCCGCCGTCCTGGCCGAGAGGGCTCGCTGCTGCCCCCGTCCGGCGCCCGGCTGACCGGATGCTGAAAAGTATCTGGACATTACAACGGTTTTTCGTAGGCTGCCGCACATGACGACGACCGCCGGAGCCGCACTGCCCGCACTTGCCGCACGCGCACGGGATGTGGGGGCTTCGCCGGTGCGGGAGATCCTGGCGCTGACCGCGCGGCCCGAGGTGATCTCCTTCGCCGGAGGGCTGCCCGCGCCCGAGTTGTTCGACGCGGAGGGGATCAGGGCGGCGTACGACCGGGTGCTGGCCGAGCGGGCGGGGACGGTGCTGCAGTATTCGACCACCGAGGGCGATCCGGCGCTGCGGGCCGCGGTGGCGGGGCGGCTGACCCGGCGGGGGCTCGGCACCGACGCCGACAGCGTCGTGGTGACGGGCGGTTCGCAGCAGGGGCTCGCGCTGCTCGCGACCGTACTGCTGGAGCCGGGCGATGTCGTGCTGGTGGAGAATCCGACGTATCTGGCGGCGTTGCAGTGCTTCGGCTTCGCGGGCGCCCGGGTGGTGCCGGTGCCGACCGACGAGGACGGGGTGCTGCCGGACGCGCTGGAGGAGCTGGTGCTGCGCGAGCGGCCCAAACTGCTCTACCTGATCCCCGACTTCCAGAACCCGACCGGCCGCACGCTGCCCGAGCAGCGCCGCCGCGCGGTCGCCGAGGTGGCCGGGCGGCACGGGCTGTGGATCGCCGAGGACGACCCGTACGGGGAGTTGCGCTTCGAGGGCGACCGCCGGCCGTGGATCAGCTCGTACGAGGCCGCCGCCGACCGTACGGTCCTGCTGGGCAGCTTCTCCAAGGTGATGGCGCCCGGGATGCGGCTGGGCTGGCTGCGGGCGCCGGCCGCGTTGCTGCGGCCCTGCGTGATCGCCAAGCAGGCGGCCGATCTGCACACCTCGACGGTGGACCAGGCGGCTGCCGCCCGCTACCTCGCCGACCGCGACCTGGACGCGCATCTGGACCGGGTGCGTACGGCCTACCGGGCCCGCAGGGACGCGCTGCTCGCCGGTCTGCCCGCGGCGCTGCCGCAGGGCAGTGCGTGGAACCGCCCCGAGGGCGGGATGTTCGTCTGGGTGCGGCTGCCCGCGGACCGGGACGCCACCGCGCTGCTGCGTACCGCGATCACGCACGACGTCGCCTATGTGCCGGGCGCACCCTTCTACGCCGCCGAGCCCGACCGGGCGACGCTGCGGATGTCCTTCACCACGCATACGCCCGAGGAGATCGCCGAGGGGCTGCGCCGCCTCGCGCGGGCCTTCGGCTGATCCCCGGCCGGCCCGCGCCCGGCCTACCCGCGACCGGCGGTCCGCCGGCGTCCTGCGCCCCTTTCCGAGCCGTACGGGACCCGCTCCCGTACGGCCGCTCTGCCGTGCCCGCGTCAAGCGAAGTGCCCGCTCATCGTGGGTTCGCGGCCCGGGGCGTCACAATGCCACGGACAGTAAAGAGAAAGTAAAATCGTTCGGCTTTCTGATCCGGATTCAGACTCTTGAACGCTGGGACCCTTGACCGGCCCTCCGGGCCAAGGGTTCAATCCCGGAAGTCCCCACTCCCGCACGGGGGCCAGCCGCCCGGGCGAGCGTCACGGCGAAGTGCGTTCCCGTTCACAAGGCGGACCCCCTGGAGGGGACAATGAACAGTCTCGACTGGACCGTGCTCATCGCCTACTTCGGCGTCATGATCGCGATCGGTGTGTGGTCGCACAAACGCGTCGACGACGTCGGCGACTACTTCACCGCGGGCGGCAGGATGCCGTGGTGGCTGTCCGGCATCTCGCACCACATGTCGGGCTACAGCGCGGTGATGTTCACCGGTTACGCGGGCATCTCCTACCAGTACGGCATCACGTCGTACGTCACCTGGGCGCTGCCCATCGCCATCGGGATCGCCATCGGCGCCAAGACCTTCGCGCCGCGGCTGAACCGGGTACGGTCCCGGCTGCACGTCGCCTCACCGCTCGAATACCTCAAGAACCGCTACAACCTCACCACACAGCAGGCGCTCGCCTGGTCCGGCGTCCTGCTCAAGATCGTCGACGTCGGCGCCAAGTGGGCCGCCATCGCGACCCTGCTGTCGGTCTTCACCGGCGTCACCATCACCCAGGGCATCGTCATCACCGGCGCGATCACCGCGGTCTACTGCACCGTCGGCGGGCTGTGGGCCGACGCGCTCACCGAACTGGGCCAGTTCGTCATCCAGCTGGTGGCCGGCCTGGCGATGCTGGTCGCCGCGCTGAACAAGCTCGGCGGCGTCAGCGGCATCTGGAACGTCTGGGACGAACCCGCGCTCCGCCACCACGGCCACCCCACCGCGGGCCCCTACACCACGGTCTTCCTGCTCGCCTACCTCTTCATCAAGACCTTCGAATACAACGGCGGCATGTGGAACCAGGCGCAGCGGTACATGGCCACGAGGTCCGCCAAGGAGGCCACCCGCAGTGCCGCGCTCTCCTCGGCGCTGTGGTTCGTGTGGCCCGTCGTGCTGTTCTTCCCGATGTGGGTCTCCCCGCTGCTCGTGCACGCCAAGAAGCCCGACGGCTCCGACTCCTACGCGCTGCTCACCGAACAGCTGCTGCCGCACGGGCTGCTGGGCCTGGTCGTGGTCGGCTTCTTCTCCCACACCATGGCCATGTGCTCCTCCGACGCCAACGCCATCTCGGCCGTCGTCACCCGCGACATCGCGCCCGCCTTCTCCCGGCAGGCCCGCGAGTGGACCGCCCGGGTCGGCCTCATCGCGGCCCGGATCACGACGCTGGCCTTCCTCGGCCTGTCCATGGCCGTCGCGACCCAGGTTAACTCGCCGGCCTTCAAGGACATCATCACGGTCGTGATCAAGTGGGTCGCCGGGCTCATGGGCCCGATCGCGATCCCCTTCATGCTCGGCCTGCTCCCCCGCTTCCGCCGCTCCGGCCCGACCGCGGCCCTCACCAGCTGGGCGCTCGGCCTGTTCGCCTTCTACCTGCTCAACTACCCCGTCAACGACGCGGTGTCGGGCGGCGTCCACCTCGAATACCAGATCTCGCTGCCGCTCGCGGTCTCGCTCGTGCTGTACGTGGTCGTCGGCTGGATCAAGCCGGAGGACACGCCGGAGCGGGACGCCCTCCTGGCGCGGATCAACTCCGACGGGGGCGGGGCGGGGTCGGTCGCTCTTCCCGAGCCGTCGCAAGCGGGGGACGACGCTCTGCGGCCGGCGGCCAGCACGGAATAGCAGCTGCGGGAGGCGGCGGCGGGTTCTCCTGTCGACCCGCCGCCGTGGTGGCGCGCGCAATTCCCCGCGCCCACGCGGTGGCCCTCCGCGGCGCGGGACGGGCGCCGCAAGGGCGCGGGAAAGGGCTACGCGGCGGGGTAGCGGTCCAGCCAGGCGGGGCTGGCGCCTGACGGGCCGTGCAGGGCGGGCGCCTGCGTCATCTCCATGGCGAAGTCGTCCGCGAGCTGCAGGATCGTCGCCCGGCCCTCCAGCTCCGCTATCCACGCGGGCGGCAGCGCCGTCTCCCCGTGCTGGACGCCCAGCAGATTGCCGCAGATCGACCCGGTCGAATCGCTGTCGCCCGAGTGGTTGACGGCGAGCAGCAGCCCGTGGCGCACGTCCTCGGCGACCAGCGCGCAATAGACGCCGATCGCCAGCGACTCCTCAGCCGTCCAGCCCTCCCCGAGGGCTTCGACGCGCTGCGGCGACGGCAAGCCCTGCCGTACGGCCCCCAGCGCGCTCTGGAGCGCGTCGGTCGTCTCCTGGTGGCCGGGGCGCGCGCCCAGCAGGGCAAGGGCGTGCTGGACGGACCCGTCCAGCGCCTCGCCGCGGGCGAGCCCGTGGATGATGACGGCGAAGGCGCCCGCGGCGAGCTGCCCGGTGGGGTGCCCGTGGGTCTGCGCGGCGCACTCCACCGCGAGCTGGAACACCAACTGCGGCTCCCAGCCGACCAGCAGCCCGAAGGGCGCCGAGCGCATCACCGTGCCGCACCCCTTGGAGCCGGGGTTCTTCGGCTCCTCCAGGGTGCCCATGCGGTCGTCCGAGAGGCCGGTGAGGCACGCGTTGCCCGGCGCCCTCCGCGCGTAGAGCCACTCCTCGCGGGCGAGCCAGCCGGCGTCCTTGCGGCGCTCGTCGGGGCCCCACTCGCTCTGTGTGGCCGACCAGCGGCGGTACGCGCGGTGGACGTCGGTGGGCGGGTGCCAGGCGCCGGTGTCCCGGCGCACCTGTGCGCGTATCAGGCCCTCGACGGTGAACAGCGTCATCTGCGTGTCGTCGGTGACCGCGCCGCGCCGCCCGTACGCGGTGACGTAGTCGGTGACCCCGTCGGGTCCGTGGTTGCCCTGGATCGCTTCGAGGGACTCGAACTCGATCCCCGCGCCGAGCGCGTCGCCGATCGCCCCGCCGAGCAGACAGCCACGGACGCGGCTGCGGAAGTCCTGCTGCTGCGCGCGTCCCCAGACAGCGGTCAAAGCGGTTCCCTCCGATCGTCCCCCGATCCGAACCCGTTCTGCGCCTGCACGATAGCCGACGTGGCCAGGAGCGGAAGGGGTGCGCGGGGTAGGTGAAGGTTGTCCCGGATGAGGCGGCTCCGGGGAGATGGCGGGATATCTCCCCGGAGTGCGCTCCGGCGCGCGAAGGGGGCTCAACCGGCCGCGAAGACGCCGATCCCGTTGGCGACCGGGCGCTCGACGCCGCCCGCCGGGTGGTTGCGTACGGTGACCGCGCCCGCGCCCGGGTCGCGGGCGACCAGGGTGCTGGAGCCGCCGCCGTCCAGGTTGACGGCGTTGTCGCAGCCCAATTCCTGCATCACGCCGGCCAGTTCCGCGACGGTCAGGCCCGCGTTCGCCTCGGCGCTGCCGTCCAGGGCGAGCAGCCGCAGCGTACGGCCGTGGTCGCCGAAACCTGCCGCTGTCCTGGTCGCCGCCGTCCTGTCGTCCAGGCCCGCGAGGGGCGCGCCGGCGCGCAGGACCGGAAAGCCGCCGACCGCGAAGGCGTACGGCACGTGGGCGGCGGACGGCGCCAGGTGCTCGTCGACGCGTACACGGTCGCCGGGCCGCAGCGTACGCAGCGTGTCCGCGCCGGCGTCCCGGCCCAGCAGCACGGTCGTGCCGCGGGGGACGGCGCCCGCGCCCGGTGCCTCCGCCACGGACACGACGCGGCCGGCGCGTACGGCGACCTCGTAGGTGTCGGTGCTGCACCCGGCCGCCCGGGAGGTGTCGCTGCCGCACACCGCGCGCCCGCGCGGGGCCGCGCCCCAGTCCGCGGTGTACGCGCCGGTGCCGCCGACCGGCAGGGCGTACTGGTTGAAGCCGCCCAGCGGGTAGCTGCCCGCGGCCGTACGCACCCGGCCGTGCAGCGTCAGCGTGTCGAGCCGCGCTCTGCGGTCGGTGCCGACGCCGAGCACGTCCCGCGTCGTTTCGCCCGCCGGCAGGCCGGGGCCGAACCGCTGGGCTGTCGGCACGGCGGCCTTCAGCGGGCGGCCCGAGCCGATCTCCGGGCCCACGGAGGAGCCGGTGGGGGTGACGCCGGGGTGCTGGCTCTCCTCGATGTCGAAGAAGTCGCCGTTCACGGCGGCGGTCGCACGGCGGGTGTCCGCCAGTTGCGAGACCGGCGCGCGGGCGGCGACGGTGCCGGGGGTGAGCAGGTCCACTCTCACCCGCGGATCGCGGAGGTCGATGGTGATCACGTGGCCATGTACGACGCCGTTCGCGGAATCCGCGGTGAACTCCCGGTAGTCCACGCCGCGCGCCAGCCGCTCGCTCCGGCCGTACGTCACCGCCCCCGCGGCGGCCTGCGCCCCGCCGGCCGCCGCTGTCCCGGCGATCACCGCCCCCGCCAACGCCGCAGCGCACATCCCGACATGACGCCGCCTCATGCGACCCCTCCGCTTCACTGGCCGGACGCCACCACTGTGCCAGGGGCGCGCGCGGCGGGGGTGCCGCTTGCGGTACGTCCTTGCGCGCGTCGCTGTCGTGGCTGGGCGCGCGGTTCCTCGCGCCCCCGAAACGTGCCCCTCCGGCGGTGGAGGACGAGCCCGGCAGGGGCGCGGGGAACTGCGCGGCCGGCCGCAGTGCGGCGGCACGGTGAACGCCACGGGAAGTGGCACCGGCCCAGGGGCGCTGGGGGCGGAGCCGGGCGGCAGGCCCGCCGCTCGGGGAAGGCCACGCGCGTCCCTCCCCGGCGGCGTCGACTAACCGTGCACGTCCCCCAGCACGGGCAGCAGTTCCGGCAGGTGGCCGTCGGAGGCGAGACCGGCCGCGACGCGCTCGGCGGGCACGTCGCCGTACAGCGTGGTGCGCTGCCGGGCGGGCCGGCCGGCCGCCTCCGCGATGGCGACCAGATCGCGGATCGAACGGTACGAGCCGTACCCCGAGCCCGCCATGCGGGAGATGGTCTCCTCCATCAGGGTGCCGCCGAGATCGTTGGCCCCCGAACGGAGCATGTCGGCGGCGCCGTCCGCGCCCAGCTTCACCCAGCTGGTCTGGATATTGGTGATGTGCGGGTGCAGCAGCAGCCGGGCCATCGCGGTGACGGCCCGGTTGTCGCGGGCGGTCGGCCCGGGGCGGGCGATACCGGCCAGGTAGACGGGCGCGTTGGTGTGGATGAAGGGCAGCGTCACGAATTCGGTGAAGCCGCCGGTGCGCTGCTGGATCTCGGCGAGCAGCCGCAGATGGCCGAGCCAGTGGTGCGGCTGGTCCACGTGCCCGTACATCATGGTGGACGAGGAGCGGATGCCCAGCTCATGGGCGGTGCTGACCACCTCGACCCAGGTGGCGGTGGGGAGTTTGCCCTTGGTCAGGACCCAGCGCACCTCGTCGTCGAGGATCTCGGCGGCTGTGCCGGGGATCGAGTCGAGGCCCGCCTCCTTGGCGGCGGTCAGCCAGTCGCGGATCGACATCCCGGTGCGGGTCGCCCCGTTGACGACCTCCATCGGCGAGAAGGCGTGCATGTGCATGCCGGGGACGCGGGCCTTGACCGCCCGCGCGATGTCGAAGTACGCGGTGCCCGGCAGGTCGGGGTGGATGCCGCCCTGCATGCACACCTCGGTCGCGCCGACCTCCCACGCCTGCTGGACCCGGTCGGCGACCTGGTCCATGGACAGGGTGTAGGCGTCGGCGTCGGTGCGGCGCTGCGCGAAGGCGCAGAAACGGCAGCCGGTGTAGCAGACGTTGGTGAAGTTGATGTTCCGCGTCACGATGTACGTGACCTCGTCGCCGACGACGTCCCTGCGCAGGTCATCCGCGATCCGGCACAGCGCGTCCAGCGCCGGGCCGTCGGCGTGCAGCAGCGCGAGCGCCTCGGCGTCGGTGAGCTTCGTCGGGTCGTCGGCCGCCGTGGACAGCGCCCCGCGGACGTCGGCGTCCACCCGGTCGGGCACCATGCCCGGCGCGGCCTGTTCGCGCAGTTCCTCCCAGTCGCCGTAGACGTCGTCGAAGTCGTCCCTGCGGTCGGCGGTACGGCCCTCGGTGTCGATCGTGCGGTGCAGGTCCGTACGCCCGCCGGCCGCGGGGAAGGCCTCGTCCGGCTCCTGCCACGGCCGGCCCTCGACCACGGCGTCCTGCCGCGCGAGGCCGGTCGCGGGATCGGCCAGCGCCCGTACGTGCGGGACCAGGCGCGGGTCGAGCCACGGTTCGCCGCGCAGCACGAACTCGGGGTAGATGGTCAGGCGTTCGCGCAGCGTGAAGCCGGCCTCCGCCGTACGCGCCGCCAGGTCGTCGATCTGCGGCCAGGGGCGCTCGGGATTGACGTGGTCGGGGGTCAGCGGCGAGACGCCGCCCCAGTCGTCGATGCCGGCCTCGATGAAGCGGGCGTATTCGCCGTCGACCAGATTCGGCGGCGCCTGGATACGGGCCGCCGGGCCCAGCACCACGCGTGCCACCGCGATGGCCGCGGCCAGCTCCTCCAGCTCCGCGTCCGGCATGCCGCGCATCGCGGTGTCGGGCTTGGCCCGGAAGTTCTGGACGATCACTTCCTGGACGCCGTGGTAGCGGCGGGCGGTGCGGCGTATCGCGAACAGCGACTCGGCGCGCTCCTCGTAGGTCTCCCCGATGCCGATCAGGATGCCGGTCGTGAACGGCACATTGGAGCGGCCCGCGTCCTCCAGGACCCGCAGCCGTACCGCGGGCTCCTTGTCCGGCGAACCGAAGTGCGGCCCGCCGCGCTCTGACCACAGCCGGGTCGCCGTCGTCTCCAGCATCATGCCCATCGACGGGGCGACCGGCTTGAGCCGCTGCAGATCCGTCCACGACAGCACCCCCGGGTTGAGGTGCGGCAGCAGCCCGGTCTCCTCCAGCACCCGGATCGACATCGCGCGTACGTACGCGAGCGTGTCGTCGTAACCGTGCGCGTCCAGCCACTCCCGCGCCTCGGGCCAGCGGTCCTCCGGGCGGTCCCCGAGCGTGAACAGCGCTTCCTTGCAGCCCATGGCGGCGCCGCGGCGGGCGATGTCCAGCACCTCGTCCGGCGAGAGGTACATGCCGTGGCCGTCCCGGCGCAGTTTGCCGGGCACCGTCACGAAGGTGCAGTAGTGGCAGGTGTCCCGGCACAGCCGCGTCAGCGGTATGAAGACCTTCCGCGAATACGTGATGACGCCGGGGCGGCCCGCCGCGTCGAGCCCCGCGTCGCGCACGCGGGCCGCGGTCTCGGCCAGCCGCGCCAGGTCGCCGCCGCGGGCTTGCAGCAGCACGGCGGCCTCGCCCGTGTCGAGGGCGACGCCGTCCGCCGCGCGGTGCAGGGCGCGGCGCATGGCGTTGGCGGTGGGCGGGGACAAGGTCATTCCCCGAGCATAGGTCGCTGCCCCGACATTCCACTGTCCTCGCCGCACCGTGCGGCCTGTCACCAATCTCTCCCGCCGGGCGGGAATACGGCCGTGCGCGTCGGCGCCTCAGCCGCGACGCGCCGCCGTGCACGGACCCCCCGCCGGCGCCGCGGTGAACGGCGCGCCCGACCCACGCCACCGTCGCGTGCGGACCGCCACCACCCCTTGGGGGCGCGAGGCGCCGCGCCCCCGACCCTGACGGCGCACCGCCCCGCCCCGCAGGGACGCGGGGAACTGCCGACCGGCCACGACGTGCCGTCACGTACGAACTCCCCGCACCATCCCAGGGCGCGGGGAACTGCGCGTGCAACCACCCACCCGCCATCGCGTGGCAATGCACCGCCGCCGCCCCGAAGGCGCGGGGAACTGCGCGACCGGCCCAGCACGCGCGGGCCGTCACCGACCCAAAGGGGCTGTCCGGTCCGATCCCGGACCACCGGCCGGTGGCCGGTTGCGCGCGCAGTTTCCCGCGCCCCTGGTGGGCACCCCAGCACCAGCCGAGGGGCACCCTCCTACGCGGAGGCACCGCCAGCCCAGGGGCACCCCCTTGCCGAAAGGGAGCCGCCCAACCCAGGCGCCCGGGGGATGCGCACCCGCCGACGCAGCGAAACCCCCAGCGCCGCGTCGGCGGAGGGGAACCGCGCAACCGCCCCCGGGGGCTTGGCGGGGTTCGGGTGAAGGCCACCCCGACGTCACCCGCCGGTGGAACCGTACGGGCCATGGACCGACGCGACGCACTGAAACTCTCCGCGCTGGCTAGCGCGACCGGCATCCTCACGCTGGCCCCCGTGAACTTCGCCGCAGCCTCCGACAAATCCTCCTCACCAGGTCAGGACGGCGACCTGACGAGGACCGTGACCGGCCACCTGCCCACCGGCGCCGCCGACTTCGTGTACCTGCCGGTCGAGGTGCCGCGCGGGATGCGGCAGATCGCCGTGTCGTACACGTACGACCGGCCGGCCGTCCCGGCCGGCACCCTCGGCAATGCGTGCGACATCGGCGTCTTCGACCAGCACGGCACCGGCCTCGGCGGCCGCGGCTTCCGCGGCTGGTCGGGCGGCGCGCGCACCGAGTTCGCGATCAGCGCGCAGGAGGCCACGCCGGGCTATCTGGCCGGGCCGGTCGAGGCGGGCACCTGGTACGTCGTCCTGGGCCCGTACACGGTGGCGCCGCAGGGTCTCGACTACTCGGTGACCGTCACCCTGACGCCCGGCGACCGGGGCCGCACCCCGGCGCCGCACTATCCGCCGGAGCAGATCGCCGGCCGGGGCCGCGGCTGGTACCGCGGCGACTGCCACCTCCACACGGTGCATTCCGACGGCAAGCGCACCCTGGAGCAGTTGGCCGCGCTGGCCCGCGAGGCGAAGCTGGACTTCATCAATTCCAGTGACCACAACACCAGCTCCGCCCACCCCTTCCTCGGCCCGCTGGCGGGCGACGACCTGCTGATCCTCACCGGCGAGGAGGTGACCACCCGCAACGGCCACTTCCTGGCGATCGGCCTGGACGGCGGCGAGTTCGTCGACTGGCGCTACCGGGCGCGCGACAACGCCTTCGGCTCCTTCGCGCGGCAGATCCGCCGCGCGGGCGGCATCGTGGTGCCGGCCCACCCGTACGGCACGAGCCTGGCCAGCCAGTGGAAGTTCGGCTACGACGACGTCGACGCGATCGAGGTCTGGAACGGCCCCTGGACCAGCGACGACGAGGCGTCCCTGCTGACCTGGGACAATCTGCTGACCGGCGCGGTCCGCCGCGGCGACGGCCACTGGATTGCGGCGATGGGCAACTCCGACGCCCACCGCGACCCCGACGTCGTGGGCCTCCCGCAGACCGTCGTGCTGGCGGACGGCCTCAACCGCCGCGCCCTACAGGCCGGTATCCGGGCCGGCCGCTCCTGGATCGCGGAGAACGCCGAGGTGCAGCTCGCCTTCACCGCGTCGGGGCCGCACGGCGAGCACGCGGGCATCGGCGACCGGCTGCCGGTCGCACCCGACGCCGTGGTGACGGTGGGCCTGACCGTCTCGGGTGTTCCGGCCGACGCCCTGCTGCGCCTGGTCTCCGACGAGGGCCAGGTGTTCGCGGCGCCGCTGCCCGCGTCGGGCACGGTCAGCTGGCGGACCACCGCCTCGGCGGCGGCCTATGTCCGCGCCGAGGTCCGCCACCCGGCTCCCGCGGGCACCCCGGCCGGCCTCCCCGGCCCTGCCGCGGCGATCACCAACCCGATCTGGCTCGGCCGCGAGTAACGTCCCCGGGTGCGCCGGGCAGCCCGCCGCGGCCCGGCGCACCCCCGTTGTGCCGGGGCCGGACCAGCGCCCTGGAGTCCCGCCCGGAATTCACCCGGTCCACCGCCAATCCCCGCCTGGCCGTCGTACGGGCCGTGGACGGGCGGCGCGGGGCCGTGCGGTGGCCCGTCGGGGTGTGCTGTCGAACCGGGCCGTACGGCATGCGGCCGGGCGCCGCCGGACCGAGCCGGGCCGCCGTGCTCAGCGCGCGAAACGCCAGCAGGTGGCGCGGGCGGCCGGAATTCACCGGTCCGCCGCCCGGACGCGCCAGGGCGGCGGCGTCAGCCCGTCACCCTCACCGGGAGCAGGATGCGCCACACGGCCTCCTCCAGGCCGTGCACCGCCGCGATCCAGCCGATGTTCTCCTCGTCGGTGCCGAGCCGGACCGCCTGGGCGAGTTCGGTCATCACCTCGGCGAGGTCGCCGTGGCCCATGGCCGCTTCGAGCCGCCCGCCCGTGGGGCCGTCGTCGTGGTAGCGGTGGTAGGCGGGGGCGCCGCGCAGGACGCCGACCGGGCGCCACTGCTGGGCCAGCCGCCACACGGGCTCGCCCGCGACACGTACGCCGTCCGCCTCGACCACCTGCGTACGGTTGCGGTCCACCTCCAGCGCGTGCCAGCCGTCGGTGCCGGTGAGGATCAGGTCGGGGTCGCAGCGCTGGACGGCGCGCGGCACCGTACGGGTGGCGCCGGAGGCGGGCAGGACGAGCGGGACCGCGGCCATGCCGGCGTAGAGGCAGCCGAAGAAGGCACCTGCCAGGTCGGGGCCCTCGGGGTAGACGAGCAGGACGCGGCTGCCCGGGCTCAGCAATGTACCGAGCCGGGCGGCCACCGCTCTGGCGCGCCGGTCGAGTTCGGCGAAGCTGCAGCCCGCGGTGCCGATACCGGCGTCGGCGCGGCATTCGAAGGGCAGCTCGGGCACGAGTGCGGGGTGCCGTTCGGCGCGCCGCCGCAGCAGCGGTCCCGGCAGCCGGCCGCCGTCCCCCGCGACCGGCCGGGCGCCGCCGCCCCCGCCGCCTATTCGCGCCCGGCGCGGCTTGCTGTGCTTTCCGCCGCTCATTGCAGCGGTTTCCCGCGGCGCGGCATATTGCGGCGCGTACGCCGGGCTCGGCGGCTGCGCGGCATGCAGCCGCCGTACGGTGGCGTGCCGCGGCCTGCCCCACCAGCCGGACTGCTCAAGGCCGTCCGGCGTGCCGACCGGGCCGGCGCCGTCGAGCGCGCCCGAGCCGTCCGACGCACCCGGCCGGTACGTGTTCGACTCGTACGCCTCGGTCCCGGATCCGCCGGTCCCGTACGCACCGGTCCCGAACCCGCCGGTCCCGAACCCGCCGGTCCCGAACCCGCCGGTCCCGAACCCGCCGGCCGCATATCCGTCAGCCCCGCCGGGGCCCCGCACCACTGTCCGGTACGAACCATTCGCGCGATCCGCGCACTTCGCACACATCGCGGTTCAGTTACCCGTCCTGTCGCGCAAAGCTCCACGGCACGATCCATCCCCACACACCACAACCTCCGCGCACGCACAGCCGGAATCTCAAATTCAGCCCAACTTCAGCCGTTGGGCCGGTTAGGGACCCGCATGGGGTGACCCGGGGCGCCCCGACACGGCAAACTGACACGGGCGGGGCCGAACCAGAGGCTCGGCCGACGAGTGCCATGCGGACAACTGTTCCGTCCGGCGATGAACGATTGATATACGCGCGGAGAGCCGACCCGGCCCTTTCCTGACCGGTGCGGCTCGCAGGCGGTTCAGGGGGCATGCATGGGAAGCAGGACGGAACCGGGCAGCGGCCTGCGGTTCGCGGTCCTCGGGCCGGTACGCGCCTGGCGCGACGGCCAGCCAATCGTGACCGGCGCACCCCAGCAACGCGCGCTGCTGGCCGTCCTGCTGCTGCGCGGCGGGCGGACGGCCACCGCGTCGGAGCTGCTCGACGCCCTGTGGGGCGAGTCCCCGCCCAATACGGCGCTGGCCGCCCTGCGCTCGTACGCCTTCCGGCTGCGCAAGGCGCTCGGCTCGCAGACGCTGGTCACCGATTCGGGCGGCTACGCCATCCACGTCCCCGTCGAGGCGCTGGACGCCACCTGGGTCGAGCAGTTGGCCGCCGAGGCGGAGAAGGTGCGCCAGACCGATCCGGCGCAGGCCCGCGAACTCCTGGTCGATGCCCTGGACATGTGGAAGGGCGAGCCGCTGGCCGGGCTGCCGGGGCCCTTCGCCGAGACCCAGCGGGGCCGGCTCACCGAATGGCACCTGGGCCTGATCGAGCTGCGGCTCGAACTCGACCTGGAAATGGGCGCCCATGCCGAGGCGGTCTCCGAGCTGACCGCGATCACCGCCGAGCACCCGCTGCGCGAGCGGCTCCGCGGCCTGCTGATGCTCGCCCTGTACCGCAGCGGACGCCAGGCGGAGGCCCTCGGCGTCTACGCCGACACCCGGCGGCTGCTGGCCGACGAGCTGGGCATCGACCCCTCGGCCGAGCTGAGCGACCTGCACCAGCGCATGCTGGAGGCGGACGCCGGCCTCGCCCCGCCGCACGGCGCCACCGCGCCCGGTGCCCCGGAATTCCTGCGCCCCGCGCAGCTGCCCGCCACCGTCTCCGACTTCACCGGCCGCGCCGCCTTCGTCCGCGAACTGGGCGAGCAGCTGGCCGGCGCGTCGCAGGGCAGCGGGGTGATGGCGGTCTCCGCGGTCGCGGGCATCGGCGGCGTCGGCAAGACCACGCTCGCCGTCCAGGTCGCGCACGAGGCCCGCGAGGCCTTCCCCGACGGGCAGTTGTACGTCGACCTGCAAGGCACCGGGCCGCGGCCGGCCGAACCCGAGGCCGTACTCGGCTCGTTCCTGCGCGCCCTCGGCCTTCCCGACGGCGCCATCCCCGACTCGCTGGCCGACCGCGCCGCCCTCTACCGGTCCACGCTCGACGGCCGCCGCGTGCTCGCGCTGCTCGACAACGCCTACGACGCCGCCCAGATCCGGCAGTTGCTGCCCGGCACACCCGGCTGCGCCGCGCTGGTCACCAGCCGGATGCGGATGGTGGACCTGGCCGGCGCGCACCTGGTCGACCTCGACGTGATGTCGCCCGAGGAGTCGCTGCTGCTGTTCACCCGCATCGTCGGCGAGGAGCGGGTCAACAGCGAGCGGCAGGCCGCCCTCGACGTCGTCGCCGCCTGCGGATTCCTGCCGCTCGCGATCCGGATCGCCGCCGCCCGGCTGGCCGCCCGCCGCACCTGGACGGTGTCGGTACTGGCCAACAAGCTCGCCGACCACCGGCGGCGGCTGGACGAACTGCGGGCCGGCGACCTCGCCGTCAAGGCCACCTTCGCCCTCGGCTACGACCACCTGTCGCCGGCCCAGGCCCGCGCCTTCCGGCTGCTCTCGCTGCCCGAGGGACCCGACATCTCGCTGGACGCCGCCGCGGCCGTGCTCGACCTGGACCGCTACCGGACCGAGGAGCTGCTCGAAGCGCTGGTCGACATCAGCCTCATCGAGTCGGCGGCGCCCGCCCGCTACCGCTTCCACGACCTGCTGCGGCTCTACGCCCGCGAGCGCGCCGAGACCGACGAGACCCACGAGGTGCGCTGCGCGGCGCTGTCCCGGCTGCTGGACTTCTCCCTCGCGTCGGCGGTGTCCGCGTACGCGCTGGAGAATCCCGGCGACCGCGTCATCGACCACCTCGCCCCGACCAGCCACCCCGGTATGACCTTCCGCACCAGGGAAGAATCCCTGGACTGGATGTTCTCCGAGGCCCAGGGGCTGCTGGCGGCCGTGCAGCAGGCCGCGGACGGCGGCTGCGAGAGCTTCCTGCGGCGCGCGGTGGACGTTCTGCTCGTCGCCCAGGACCTGATGGAATCCGGCGTCTACGCCCGGCAGTACGAGCAGGCCACCCGCGCGATCGTGACCACCGCCCACGACTGCGGCGACACCCTGGTCGACGGCCGCGGCCGGGTGTGGCTGGGGCAACTGCTGCGGCTGTCGGCCAGGTTCGAGGAGGCGGAGGAGGAGACCAAGCGCGCCCTGGTGCTCGGCCTGGCCGCAGAGGACCCGATGACGTGCAGCTACGCCCCGAACCTGCGCGGCATCCTGGCCCTTCGCGGTCTCCGCTTCGCCGAGGGCGCGGAATATCTCACCAGCGCTCTGGACGCCTTCAGGGCGGACGGCAACAAGCACGGCGAGGCCGCGGCGCTCAGCAATCTGGCGCGCGCACAGCTGGACCTGGGGGACGACACCGCGGCGATCGCCGCCACCGAGCGCGTCGTGGCGATCTACCGCGAACTCGGCGCCGGCTTCCGGCTCGGCAACGGCCTGTACTCGATGGGCATCACCCTGACCGCCACCGGCTCCCACGACGGCGCCCTGGGCTGCCTCACCGAGGCGCTGGAGATCTTCCGCGCGGCCCGGCAGCAGTTCTGGGAGGGCATGACCCTCTACCGGCTGGCCCAGCTCCACCTGGCCGCGGGCCGCTACCGGCAGTCGGCCTCCCATGTCGAGCAGGCCCTGGTCATCATGCGCGAGATCGGCGGCGACTGGCGTACCGCGAACGCGCTGACCGTCCTCGGCCAGGCCCTTGCCGCCATGGGCCAGGAAGTACGCGCGCACGCCTGCTGGCACGACGCGCTGGCCGCCTATGCCGCGCTGGGTTCGCCCGAGATCGCCGAAGTGCGCCGGCTGCTGGGCGACGAGTCGGAGTCGTCGGCCGCGGTCTGACCGGGGGCGGGGTGTCGTTCGACAACCGGCATTGCCCAACTGAGGCCGTTTATCAGTTGATTATCGGCGGGTGTCAGGATTCCATCACTGCACGAGCTGCCCGCTCGGTAGTGCACGGGGGTCGCTGCCGGGCGGGCGTTACGACAGCGTCCCCAAAGCTGGACACGCACACAGGAGAGCACCATGAGCGCAGAGCAGCCGAAGGTCCCGAACACCGGCGACGGCACCGTCGAGCCGGACAACTTCCACGCCGAGGGCACGCCTGAGACCGTTCCGGGCGCACCGCTCACCGCCAAGCCCGGCACGGTGAAGCCGGACAACTTCCACGCCGAGGGCACCAAGCAGTAACGCCTGAGGTCTGGGTCCACGGGGGAACGGGGGGCCGCCCGGGAGGGGGAAGCGTTCGCGGTTCAGGGGACCGCGAACGTTCGCCCCGGGCGCGCACAGCAGACTGGCCGCAGCTGGGAGGGGGCGCTGCGGTCAGTTTGCTGTGCGTACGTGAGCGTGGCCACGGGGGGGGCGGGGGCGCGGGGAATCGCGCGCGCGACCGTCGTGTGCCAGCGCAGCCGCACATCTCCACGGGCGCGGAAACTGCGCGCGCGACCGGCACGACCGTCCCGTGCGAAGGCGCCCCCACCGCCCCACGGGCGCGGAGACTGCGCGCCGCCCCGCCGCAACCGCACCGCCGCGTGACAATGCACCGCGGCCGTGCACCCCGGGCGCGTCGCCCTCGCGTGGCGAGAGCCCGGTTCGCGGCGTAGCCTCGGCTCCGAGGGGGCTGAGTACGCGAAAGAGGCGGTGCCGCCAGATGCTCCGCAACATCTCCGGCTCACTCCTCGCGCTCATCGGAGCGGTGCTCGCCGTCCAGAGTCCCTTCCGTGTCTGGTACGGCGGGCGTCACGGGTCCGACATCCGGGTCGACGACCTCTTCACCGGGGTCGGCGTCACCCCGGCAGCCGCGGCCCTGCTCGGCTCCCTCTTCCTTCCGCTGGGCTTCGCCGCCCTGCTCGCCCTGCTGGGCGTACTGCTGCGGTCCCGGTCGGCCGTCGGCGCGGCGGGCGTCCTGGTCCTGGGCGTCACCGTGCTGTGGATGGTCCGCCAGGGCCAGTCCGCCGGATCGCTCACCGCCGGCGGCGACGGCCTCGACATCGGTGTGGCGGCGGCGTTCGGCGGCGGCACCCTGCTGCTGCTCGGAGCGGCCATGATGCCGGGCCGCACGACGCGCCACATCGAGCCGTCCCCGCCGTGGGAGCAGCCGTACAAGAAGCCGTACGCCGACGCCCCGGCCGCCGCACCGCCCGAGCCCGGCTACCGCCCGCAGGACGACGACACCCTCACCCTGCCCCCGCTGTCCGACCGGCCCCCGGACTGACCGGGGAGGGCGGGCAGGGGCGCGGACACGGGCACGGGGCAGGCGCTACGCCCGGCGGGCCGACGCCCCGGTCCCCTTCGTCGCGTCGAGCGCGTACACGCAGCGGTCCTTGGAGCACGCGTAGATGACGCCGTCCGCGCTGACCGGCGAACCGGTGATCTCGCCGCCCGTCTCCAGCCGCCAGCGCAACTGCCCGCCCTGCGCGTCGACGGTGTAGAGGCAGTGGTCCTTGGACCCGAAGTGCACCCGGCCGTCGGCGACCGCGGGCGACCCGACGATCTCGCCCTGTGCCGCGAACCGCCAGCGCGGTGTGCCGCTGACCGCGTCCAGCGTGTAGAGCGCGCTCCCCGCGCCCAGGTGGACGGAGCCGGCCGCCACGACGACCGGCTCGACGGACTGCCGCGGCTCGGTGGCGACCCGCCACCGCTCCCGCCCGCCGGCCGGGTCGAGCGCGTAGACCGTACCGAGGTGGTCGGCCACGTAGAGGCCGCCGCCGGACGTCCCGGGCCCCGGTACGTGCGCGGGCGGCGCGAACATCACGGCCGGTGCGTCGAAATGCCAGCGTTCGGCGCCGCTGCGGGCGTCGAGCGCGAGCACCCTGGTGCCGGCGGTGACATGCACGACGCCGTCCGCGACCACCGGCCTGGTGGGCACCGAGCCGGCCGCGCCGGACTCGCCGATCGGATAGGACCACATCTCGGCGCCGGTCAGCGCGTCCACCGCGTGCAGGTGGCCGCCGCCCTGGTAGTAGACGGCCCGGCCGACGACGGTCGGCCCCGAGTCCGGCGACTCGAACTCCGTCTGCGCCCCGCCCCGCTCCCACCGCAGCATCCCGCGGCCCGCGTCCCACGCCTGGACACCGCCGCCGCGGGTCCCGGTGACGACGGTGCCCGCGTCGGTCCGTACCGCGTAGACCCATCCGTCGATCTGCGTACGCCACCGGTCGGCGCCGTCCTTCGCGTCCAGCGCGAACAGGCTCGGGCCGTCCGAGGCGTGGATCCGCCCACCGTCCACCGCCATCGTCCAGGCGACGTCCCTGGTCTTGAACTCGCGGCGCCCGCTCGCCACGTCCAGCGCGTGCACCTCGAAGGAGGTGACGTACAGCAGCCCGCCGGCCACCACCGGGGTGCCCCACACGTCGTTCGACATCCGGAACCGCCACGGCCGCCACTCCGCGGGCGGCGCCGCCGCTCCCTGCGCGGGGACGGGCGCCGGCACCGGATCGCCCGCCCGGTGCGCCCCCGCTCTGCGGCGGACCCACTCGGTGCCGGGTGCGGCCCCGCTCGCCGCCTTGTGCTCGGCGGCCTCCGCGACCCGCAGGCCGGGGCCGATCGGCGCGGACCCGGCGAGGTGCACCGCCTCGCCCGACCGGTCGGCGCCGTGCCGGTTGTGGTTGTTGTCGCCCGGCGCGTGCGCGGGGATCGGCGGCGGCTGCGCCGGGCGGGGCGGCAGCAACCGGTCGGCCTGCGGTGTCCGCGGCCGGCCTGCCGCGTGCGCGCCGCGCCCCCTGTCCACCGCGGCGGGGAGCCGACCGCTGCGGCGCTGCTCTATCAGTGCGACCGCGCCGGGCGGCAGCCAGGCCGACGCGGTCCCGGTGTCGTCGCTGCCGGTCGAGAACAGGTGCGGGGCCAGCTGGGCCTGGAGGTCGGCCGGGGTGGGCCGGCCCTCCGCCTCCATCCGCATGCAGGACTCGATGAGCGGGCGCAGCTCGTCGGGCAGCCCGTTCAGGTCGGGACCCTCGCGCAGCAGCATGAAGACGGTCTCCACCGGATTCGCACCGTGGAAGGGTGCGTGCCCGGTCGCGGCGAAGACCAGCGTCGAGCCGAGCGAGAAGATGTCGCTCGCGCCGCGCACGCTGCGGGAGTCGCGTGCCTGCTCGGGCGACATGTAGGCGGGGGTGCCGACGGCGACGTTGGTCATCGTCAGCCGGGTGTTGGACACTCCGGAGGCGATGCCGAAGTCGATGACCCGCGGCCCGTCCTCCACCACCAGCACATTGGACGGTTTCATGTCGCGGTGCACGAGGCCCGCGGCGTGGATCGACTGGAGGGCTTCCGCGATACCGGCGGCGAGCCAGCGCACCGCCTGCGCGGGCATCGGCCCGGCCTCGTTGACGATCTCCTCCAGCGACGGCGCCGGAACGTACGCGGTGGCGAGCCAGGGCACAGCGGCCCTCGGATCGGCGTCCACGACGGCCGCGGTGTAGAAGCCGGAGACCGCGCGGGCGGCCTCCACCTCACGCGTGAAGCGGACCCGGAAGAGCTGGTCCTCGGCGAGTTCGGCGCGTACGGTCTTGATCGCCACCCGGCGGCCGGATGCCGAGCGTGCGAGATAGACCAGCCCCATGCCGCCGGCTCCGAGTCGTCCCAGCACCTCGAAAGGGCCGATTCGTCTCGGGTCGTGCTGCGTCAGCTGCTCCATCACTGCCCTGCCACCTCCCCGTACCCGCGTTGTTGCGGCCGTGCCCCGCGTCCGTACGCCCTGCCCTTCGCGGTCCGTTCCCCGCGCCCACGCCAGGGTACGAACACGATTGTTCCTGGGAAGGGCGCCGGTTGCGAACCCGGGGCCGTCACGACACGCCCAGGGAACGAACTCGTTATCATCCGCCACCTGCTGTGCCGGGAGCGGCACAACGCGCCGGAAAAGACCCGGCGTCCGTCAACTCCCGTCTATGGAACCCCCCTTGCGGCGGGTGTCGATGACCGTGAAACCTGCACCCTGGTCGTCGGTGACCGAGGCCGCCCGGCCGAAAGGCGAGTCCGCCGGCTCCCCGGTCACCTGTCCGCCGAGCTCCCGCACCCTCGCCGCGGCGGCGTCGCAGTCGTCCACCGCGAAGTAGACCCGGAAGGTGGAGGGCTGCTCGTCGTGGAGGCCGGCGCCCAGCTTCAACCGGCCGCCGACCTGCTGTTCGGGCTCCGCGGCCAGCGACCACACCTTGTAGTCGAAGTGCTCCCCGTCGCCTATCTGCTCGGCCCGGTAGCCGAACACCGATGCGTAGAAGGGGTCGACGGCCGCCGTGTCCTGCGTGTGGTTCTCCGTCCAGCAGAACGCGCCGGGCTGCTCGGTGATCTCGAAGCCCAGGTGGCCGTCCGCCTGCCAGATGCCGAAGAAGGAGCCTCCGGGGTCGATGGCGCCCACCATCACCCCCGCCTCCCCTGCCTTGTCGGGACCGAAGACGACCTGCCCGCCCGCCGCACCGATCCTGTCGGCGGCGCCGGTCGCGTCGGCCGACGCGAAGTAGACGCTCCAGGAGGTGGGCATCGCGGGATCCGGTTTGCCCATCAGGGCCGCCGCCCGCTTCTCGTCGCGGAAGGCCAGGGTGTAGTGCCCGAAGTCCTCGCCCTGGTCCTCGAAGGTCCAGCCGAACAGCTCCCCGTAGAACCGCCGGCCGGCCGCCAGGTCGGGCAGGGACGCGTCGACCCAGCAGGGCGCGCCTTCGCCGAATGCGGACATGGTCCGGTCCTCCCTCTCGTGTGTGCTCGCCGCCTGCTCGACGGCCGCCTCCGCCGCCGTCGTCAGTGATCTTCCCCACAGCACAGCGGCCTAATTCGAACATATGGTCAATTCTTCCGAGGCGGCCCACCCGTGCACCATAAAAACCAACAAAAGGTGCATAACAACCAGGCAAACGCCTCAGAAGCAGGTTCCGCTTAGCCGCTGAAAACCCTCATTGACCTGCGTCTTCCGTACCACCAGACACCCCCTCCCCATTTGCACGCGGCCAAATCGCGCGCGGGTCACGCGTCGGTAAACTGACGGCATGACAGGACAAGTTCGCACCGTCGACGGACGTGTCGCGGGTCGCCGAGGGCAGGCGACGCGGCAGAAGCTGCTCGACTGCCTGAGCGAAATGCTCAGCACGTCGCCGTACCGGGACGTCAAGGTGATCGACGTCGCACGGATGGCCGGCACCTCGCCGGCCACCTTTTACCAGTACTTCCCCGACGTCGAGGGCGCCGTCCTGGAGCTCGCCGACGAGATGGCGAAGGAGGGGGCGAGCCTGACCGAACTGGTCGCGGGCCGCTCCTGGGTCGGCAAGTCGGGAGCCCAGGCGGCCGACGAACTCGTCGACGGCTTCTTCACCTTCTGGCGGAAGAACGACGCCATCCTTCGCGTCATCGATCTCGGTGCCGCAGAGGGGGATAAACGTTTCTCCAAGATCCGCACCAAGATCCTCACCGCGGTGACCGGCTCGCTCACCGAGTCCATCAAGGAGCTGCAGGGCAAGGGCCGGGTCGACAAGGACGTCAGCGCGCCCGCCATCGCCGGCTCGCTGGTGACCATGCTCGCCGGGGTCGCCGCCCACCAGAAGGGCTTCACCGGCGGCGTCAAGCAGGCCGACCTGAAGCCGAACCTGGCGCTGCTCGTGCATCTCGGTGTGACCGGCAAGAAGCCGCCGAAGTAGCCGCGAGGAGTGCGCCGCGCCCAGCGCGGCACGGGGTCGGAACGCGACCCGGCACGGCAAGATGTCCCGCACGGCCCCGGGTCCGCGGGACCGCGGCGGACGGGAGCCGGGCGTACGACCGGCGCGGCCTGCCACCGGCGGACCGCGCGGCCGCGACCCGCCCTCCGCCGCCGAAGGGGGCCGACCGCCCGTGCTGCGACGCATGCTGCTGCCGCTGGCGTCCACCGCCCTGCTCGCGCTGCTGGCCGTACTGTGTCCGGCGCAGGGCTGCGTCCGTACGGCGCCGGGCTGGACCGCACAGGCGGCTGCCCGCTTCTGGACGCCCGAGCGGATGGCCGGCTCGATGCCGGCGTCGGGCCGGCGGCTGTCGCCGGTCGCGAAGGCCGCCACCGCTTCGGCGGCTTCCGGGCCGCCGGGATCCGCCGTGCATTTCGCCGGGGTGCCGACGGTGGGTGTGCTCTTCTCCATCGGCGACGACCTGGCCGCGCACTACTGCACGGCGAGTGTCGTCCACAGCCCCGGCCGCGACCTCATCCTGACCGCGGCACATTGCGAGCCGGGAGCCGACATCGGCTTCGTACCGCAGTACCGCGCCGGAGCGGACCGGCAGCCGCACGGGATCTGGGCGGTCGACAAGGTCTTCACCGACCCGCGCTGGGCGCCGGACGACGACGCCGCCTCCGACTACGACGTCGCCTTCGCCCGGGTGCGGCCCGACGGGCACGGGCGGCGCGTCGAGGACGTCACCGGCGCCAACCGCCTGGCCCGTACGCCCGGTTACCACAACCGCGTCACCGTGATCGGCTATCCGCAGCTCAGCAGCGACCCCGCCGACCGGGCGATCACCTGCACGACCACCACGGAACGCCTGGACGAGCGGCACCAGCTGCGGCTGGCGTGCGACGGCTTCTTCGACGGCACCTCCGGCAGTCCCTGGCTGCTCGATTACGACGTCCGCACCGGGACCGGCACAGTGATCGGCCTGATCGGCGGCCTCGGCGGCGGCGGCCCCACCGACCGCATCTCGTACAGCCCGGTCTTCGCCGACCCCGTTCTCGCCCTCTTCCGTACTGCCAACCGCGCCTGAGGGTATCTGTCCGACCGGGCCGCCGCCGTCCCAGCGGCTACGCTCTCGACCGCAGCCAAGTACGACGCCCCACTACAGGAGTTCCGCATGTCCGACCCCACCTCACCTCCCGCGGCAGCGGGCCTGGCCGCGACGCCGGACGCGATCGTGATCGGGGCAGGCCCGGGCGGCCTGGCCGCGGCGGCGGCGCTGCGGCAGCGCGGTGTACGCCCCCTGGTCCTGGAGCGCGCGGAACAGCTCGGCGCGTCATGGCGCGGCCATTACGACCGGCTGCACCTGCACACGACCCGGCGGCTCTCCGCCCTGCCCGGGCTGCGGATACCCCGCTCGTACGGCCGCTGGGTCGGCCGGGACGATGTCGTGCGCTACCTGGAGCAGTACGCGGATCACCACGACCTGGAGATCGCGACCGGGATAGCCGTGGACCGGGTGGAGCGCGCAGGCGGCGGCTGGGAACTGCCCGCCACGGGCGGCCGGGTGCTCGCCTCGCCGGTGGTCGTCGTGGCCACCGGCCACAATCACTCGCCGCACATACCCGACTGGCCGGGCCGTGACACCTTCCCCGGCGAGCTGCTGCACGCCGCCGCCTATCGCAACGCCGCCCCCTATGCCGGCCGTGACGTCCTCGTCGTCGGGGTCGGCAACACCGGCGCCGAGATCGCCGTCGACCTGGTCGAGGGCGGTGCGGGCCGGGTACGGCTGGCGGTGCGCACCCCGCCGCACATCATGCGCCGCTCGACCGCGGGCTGGCCTGCCCAGGCGAGCGGCATCCTGGTACGCCGGCTGCCGCCGCGGCTCGTCGACCGGGTGGCGCCGTACATCGAGCGGGTGAGCGTGCCCGACCTGTCCGCGTACGGCCTGCCGCGGCCGGACAACGGGCTGTACGCGCGGGTGCTCGACGGCGCGATCCCGGTGCAGGACGTCGGACTGATCAGTGCGGTGCGGTCGCGGCGCGTCGAACCCGTCGCCGCCGTCGAGGGGTTCGAGGACGGTCAGGTGCGTCTCGCGGACGGCTCGCTGATCGCGCCCGAGGTGGTGATCGCGGCGACCGGCTACCGGCGCGGACTGGAAACCCTGGTCGGCCATCTCGGGGTGCTGGACGGCCGCGGGCGTCCCGTCGTGCACGGGGCACGCACCCCGCCGGGCGCACCGGGGCTGTTCTTCACCGGGTTCACCAACCCGATCAGCGGGATGTTCCGCGAAATGGCGATCGACGCCCGCCGGATCGCCGGGGCGGCGGCTCGCATCCACGCGTGACCTGCGACGACGCGGGGTTCGATCACTCGTGCGAGTGATCGTGGGCGGATGCGGAACCGGGCGCGTGCGGCGGTCCGTTCACACGACGACCGCCATCGCGGCAGGCGCGGCGACCGGCCGCCGGCGGATCACCAGGGACATCAGCGCGGCCACCGCGCACAACGCACCGGAGGTGTACCAGACGACGTCGTACGAACCGAACGCATCACGGGCCACACCGCCGAGGTACGCGACGAGCGCGGCACCGATCTGGTGGGCTGCCAGCACCCACCCGAAGACGATCGCACTGTTCTCGCCGTAGTACTCGCGGCACACGGCGAGCGTCGGCGGCACCGTGGCGACCCAGTCGAGTCCGTAGAAGACGATGAACAGCACCATCGGCGGGTGGATGCTGTCGGCGAGCAGCATGGGGAGGAACATGAGCGAGAATCCGCGCAGGCCGTAGTAGACGGCCAGCAGCCGGCGCGGCGACATGCGGTCGGTGAACCATCCGGAGGCCACCGTGCCCGCGATGTCGAAGACGCCGATGACGGCGAGCAGCGAGGCGGCAGCCGTCACGGGCATGCCGTGGTCGTGGGCGGCGGGCACGAAGTGCGTCTTGACGAGGCCGTTGGTGGAGGCCCCGCAGATCGCGAAGGAGCCCGCGAGCAGCCAGAAGGTACCGGTGCGCGCGGCTTCGGCGAGTGCCCGCAGCGCGCGGGCCGCGGCACCGGTGGCCGGCGGCGGCTTGCGGACGAACTCCGCGGCACCGTAGGGCGCCAGGCCCACGTCGGCGGGGTGGTCGCGCAGCAGGAACCAGACGAAGGGGACGACCGTGACCGCGGCGAGCGCCACGATCACGGCCGCGGGCCGCCAGCCGTGGTTCTCGGTGATCCAGGACAGCAGCGGCAGGAAGACCAACTGGCCCGACGCGCCGGCCGCGGTGAGGATGCCGGTGACCAGGCCGCGGCGGGCGACGAACCACCGGTTGGTGACGGTGGCGGCGAAGGCGAGGGCCATGGACCCGCTGCCGAGGCCGACCAGGACGCCCCAGCACAGGATGAGTTGCCACACCTGCGTCATGAAGACGGTCAGTGCCGCGCCGAGCGCGATCGTCAGCAGGGCGCAGGCGACGACCCGCCGGATGCCGAAGCGGTCCATCAGCGCCGCGGCGAAGGGGGCGGTGATTCCGTACAGCGCGAGATTGACCGACACGGCCAGCCCGACCATGCCCCGCGACCAGCCGAATTCGGTGTGCAGCGGGTCGATCAGCAGACCCGGGAGGGAGGCGAATGCAGCAGCACCGATCAGCGTCACAAAGGTGACGGCGGCGACGACCCAGGCGCGGTGCAGGCGCGGTCGGCGGCCGGGAGCGGGCGGCACACCGCCGGTGGCGGGCGCGAGGGCTTGAGATGTCTGCGTCACATGATCAGTCTCCGGCGGTCCGTTCCGGGCGACGACTGGCCCGATGGCCATCATGTGCAAGGATCGGGCCATGACCGTCGCAGCGCTGCCCCCGCAGCCCCGCCCGCACCTGCCCGCGGATCCGCCGACCTCCCGGGCAGCGGCGCCTGCCGCCGTACCCGGAGCCTCCGCCGAGGTCTTCCGGCACCCGGGGCGGCACCGTGTCGCGGTGTTCGCGCTGGACGGGGTGATCCCGTTCGAACTGGGCATCCCGCTGCGGATCTTCGGCGCCGCCGCGGGCGCCGAGGACGGTACGCCGCTGTACGAGATCGTGACGTGCAGCGTCGAGCCGGGTGAGGTGCGGACCGACGCGGACTTCCCGATCGTGGTGCGGCACGGGGCGGAGGCGCTGGCCCAGGCCGACACCGTGGTCGTGCCCGCGTCGCACGAACTCGGGTCGGTCTTCACCGAGGGGGCACTCACGCCGCCGCTCAGGGCCGCCTTCGCGGCGATCCGGCCGGGGGCGCGGGTGGTGTCGATCTGCACCGGCTCGTACCTGCTGGCCGCCGCGGGCCTGCTGGACGGCCGGCCGGCGACCACGCACTGGAGCAGTTCCGACCACTTCCAGCGGCTCTTCCCACGGGTCAGGGTCGACCCCGACGTGCTCTACGTGGACGACGGGGATGTGCTGACCTCGGCAGGAGTGGCCGCGGGCATCGACCTGTGCCTGCACATCGTGCGCCGGGACTGGGGGACGGCGGTCGCCAACGCGGTGTCCCGCCGCACCGTCGTGCCGCCGCACCGCGAGGGCGGGCAGGCGCAGTTCATCCGCCGGCCGCTGCCCGAGCCTCAGTTGGCCAGCACCGAACGGGCCAGGGCGTGGGCGCTCGACCGGTTGGACCAGCCCCTCACCCTGCGGCAGTTGGCCGAGCGGGAGTCGATGAGTGTGCGCACCTTCACCCGGCGCTTCCGGGAGGAGGTGGGCATGAGCGCGGGCCGCTGGCTGACCCAGCAGCGGGTCGAACTGGCCCGGCAGCTGCTGGAGTCGACCGATCTGGGCGTGGACCTGATCGCCAGGAGGGCCGGCTTCGGCACCGGCGCCTCGATGCGGCAGCACCTCCAGCTGACGCTCGGGGTCTCGCCGTCCGCCTACCGGCGCACCTTCCAGCCGTCCGGGCAGCGCTGAACGCCGCCCCCTTCGGGGCAGGGCGGCTCGGACCGGCTCAGTTCAGGGCGGCGGCGCGGTCGACCTCGCACCAGATCTGCTTGCCCGCGCCCTCGGGCTGCCAGCCCCAGCGGTCGGCGAGGCCGTCGACGAGTTCGAGCCCGCGTCCGCCGGTCTCGTCGCGCCGGGCGTGCCGCGGGGCCGGCGGGGCCTCGCTGGTGTCGGCGACCTCGACCCGTACCGCCGCGGCGGGGGCGGCGGGGAAGAGCATGCGCAGGACCGCGGGGCAGCCTGTGTGCACCACCGCGTTGGTGACCAGTTCCGAGATGAGCAGGATCAGAGTCTCGGCGACCGGCTCATCGGCACCTATTCCGGATCCGACCAGCCGGGACCTCGCCCAGCGGCGTGCCCGCCCCACTTCCGCGGGGTCGACGCCGACCTCCAGTTGCACCTGCAGCATCTGCACTGCTCACACCATCCGAACCGGCGGACACAAGGCTTCACGCCTGCCCGGGATCACCGAGCGTGATCCCGCCTTCACACAGCATGATTGACCGACAGTCACCGCACCAAGCGCTTCCGTCGTATTCCAGCGCAATGGACCACGGGTACTGCATACTGTGCGGCGCTTCGGGCGGAGCGTCGAACGCCCAGGCCTCGGCCCCACCCGGCTCGACCGGGCGGTACTTCCGAGCTGCCTTGAACGTACGCGCACCCGATGGAGCGTACCCGAGGTAGCTCCCGACTCCGCCGCGTAACAAGTCACACATCGGACACAACGCCGCGCGGACGCTCCGTAATCGGACGGAGCCGCAGGGCCGCCGCGGCCGCTCAGGCGCTCAACGGCTGGGCGGACTCGTCGGTCGCCGCAGCCAGGTCGGGGAAGACCTCGAACAGTCGGCGTACCCCGAGCGCGGCAAGCACCCGGTTGACGTGCGCGCCCTCACTGGGGGCCGCGCCCTCCTCGGGCAGCACGATCCGCAGCCGCCCCGCGCAGGACCGCATGAGCCGGCGGGCACCGATCAGCACGCCCACCCCGCTGGAGTCGCAGAAGCGCACATCGGCCAGATCGAGCACCACGCTGCGCCGCCCCTCGGCGACCGCGTCATGGACCTTCTGCCGTACCGCGGGCGACGAGATCAGGTCCATCTCGCCCGCGACCGTCACCACCGCCCAGCCGTCTTGCTCGGCTCGGGTCACCAGCACGGGACCGCACCTCGCCTCGCTGTCGGGTTCAGCTTCGTCATCACAACGACCCTATGCCCGTTCTCAGCCGTAACTCTGCAATCTTCCGGTCACACCCGGATAACAGACCGACAGAACCGCTCACATGAGAGGCCAGGTTGGTACAAAGGGGCGCAGGCCGTGGGGGTCGGCCGGTACGGTCGAATGCAGTGGCCACCGGGCCGGTGAGACGGCCGACGACGCAAGGGGCGGCAGATGGCGACACCCGCACCACCGCGCTGGGACCGCAAGATGCAGCAGCGGCTCGCACGCGGCGAGGAGGCCGCACTCGGCGAGCTGTACGACCGGTACGCCTCGCTCGTGCACAATCTGGCGTTCCGGGTGCTCGACGACGACGAGGCGGCCGATCTGATCACCCGCGAGGTCTTCGGGTACATCTGGGAGAATCCGGACGACTACGACCCCAAGCACGGCTCCCTGCGGTCCTGGATCGCCGCGCTCACCCAGAGCCAGGCGGTGCACAGACTGCGGCAGTCCGCGAGCCGCGGGCGCTCGTCGCCCACCGAGGTCGAGGCCAGGGTCCGCGAGGCCAGTACCGCGGCCAGAGCCGACTTCATCGTCACCTCGATGCCCGCGCCGCTGCGCGACGCGCTCGAACTCGCCTACCGCGAGCACCTGGACTACCGCGACGCCGCCGCCGGCCTCGGAGTGAGCGCCGACGAGTCGCGGCGCCGGCTGCGGCTCGGCCTGCAACTGCTGTCCACGGCAATGGACCCGGCCGACGGCCAGGAGAGCCGCCCGCTGGAGAGGCGCGATCCGCACGACGCACGCGACCCCCGCGGGCAGAGCCGCCGAGGCCGGCCGTGAGCGGCCCCGCGTACCGCAACGGCGACGGCCCGCAGGACCAGAGCGACGGTCTCCCCCGGGTACCGAACCAGCGCGACCAGTCCGGCACCCCGCGCGGGTTCCCCGCGCCTGTCGACCCGCCCGCGCCGCCGCCGTCCCCGCACCCGGGACTACCGCCGTACGACCACGGCACTTTGAAGTCGCTGCTCGGCGCCTGGGCGCTGGCGGTCTGCTCGCGCGACGAGTCGCTGGCCGTCGAGGACCACCTCACCGACTGCGCCGCCTGCGCGGACGAGGCACTGCGGCTGCGCGACGCGGTGCGCCTGCTGCACCACGACGACAGCCTGGACCTCGATCCGCTGCTCAGGGCCCGGGTGCTCGAAGGCTGCCTGGGCCGCCGCCCGGCCCGTATCCCGGTGCCGGAGTGGGCGGGGCCTTACGACGCGGAGGCCGCCCGGCTGGACGCGCTGCTGCGCGACCTCGGCGACAACTACTGGCAGGAGCCGGTCGAACTGCGCTGGTACGACGGCGCCCCGGTGACCAGGAAGGTCACCGTCGGCCAGGTCATCGCCCATCTCGCCACGGTCGACGGCCTGCTCGCGGCGGCCCTCGACCTGCCCGGCACGGACCGGCCGGCGGGCCTCGACCTGCCGCTCGACCCCGCCGGGCGCACCGACGCCCTGTGGACGGCGCAGCGCACCGCCGCCGAAAAGGGCGCCGAGTTGCGCGACACCTGGCGCGGGCAGAGCCACACCCTGCTGCGCACGGTGTCCTTCGCCGGTGGCGGCGCCGCCGGAATAGGCGTCGACTACGGGTCGTTCACGCTGCCGCTCAAGGACGCCTTCGTGGACCGCGCCTTCGAGTGCTGGATCCACGCGGGGGACATTGCCGAGGCCGTGGCATATCCCTACGACCCGCCTGCGCCGCGCAATCTGAACCGGATGATCGATCTGGCCGCCAGGATGCTGCCCACCGCGCTGGCCGTGCGGCGCAGGGACGGCCTCGCGGATTCGGCGGCCCGGCTCGCCGACGCGGGAACGCCCGGGCGTTCGCTGCTGCTGGACATCGAGGGCGCGGGAGGCGGCCGGTGGTGTCTGCCGCTCGACTCCCCAGGAGCGGTCGCCTCGCAGGACCATACGGTCGCCCAAGTGGCGCTGGACGGCGTGGAATTCTGTCAGCTCGCCGCCGGCCATCTGGAGCCGGAGCGGATCGCGGTCGGCCAGTCCGGCGACCGTGCCGTCATCCGGGACGTGCTCTATGCCGCGGCGTCGCTGTCCCGGCTCTGAGAGCGGGCGACGCTTCCGAGTCCCGCCGGTGGCGCCCGCCGGGTGACTCCCGCTGCCGCGGCACGGATCCGAGCCGCCCGGCGGCATCGGGCGGGATCAGTCGAAGACGACCGTACGCCGGCCGTTGAGCAGCACCCGGTGCTCGCTGTGCCACTTGACCGCGCGGGCCAGCGCCTGGCACTCCACGTCCCGCCCGATGGCGACCAGGTGCTCGGGGGTGACCTCGTGCCCGACCCGCTCGACCTCCTGCTCGATGATCGGCCCCTCGTCGAGGTCGGCCGTCACATAGTGCGCGGTCGCGCCGATCAGCTTCACGCCCCGGTCGTGCGCCTGGTGGTACGGCTTGGCGCCCTTGAAGCTCGGCAGGAAGGAGTGGTGGATGTTGATGATCCGCCCGGACAGCTCGCGGCACAGGTGGTCGGTGAGCACCTGCATGTAGCGGGCGAGCACCACCAATTCCACGCCCTCCTCGCGTACCAGGTCGAGCACCTGCGCCTCGGCCTCCTCCTTGGTGGCGCGGGTGACCGGGATGTGGTGGAAGGGGACGCCGTAGGAGCCGACCAGCTCGCGGAAGTCGGTGTGGTTGGACACCACGGCGGCGATCTCCACCGGCAGCGCGCCGATGCTGGTACGGAAGAGCAGGTCGTTGAGGCAGTGCCCGAACTTGCTGACCATGAGCATGATCCGCATGCGCTCGGCGGACGGGTGTATGCGCCAGTCCATGTGGAAGGCGTCCGCGACCGCCGCGAAGCTGGCCCGCAGCTTGTCCACGGTGATCGGGGCCTCGGCGGAGAAGTGCACCCGCATGAAGAACAGCCCGCTGCCGCGGTCGCCGAACTGCTGGCTGTCGACGATGTTGCAGCCGGTGATGAACAGATAACTGGACACCGCGTGCACAATGCCCTGCTTGTCGGGGCAGGACAGCGTGAGGATGTACTGCGGCTCGGCAGGCAGCTGCGACAGTTGTTCGTTCACCCCGTCAGCTTGACACACATGGCCGCCGCGGCGCCGGGCTATCCGTCAAGCGGAACGCGTGTAGATCGCCAGCACCTCCAGCGAGCGCGGCGGGCTGTCCGGGTCCTCTCCGTCCGCGCCGGCCATCAGGACGTGCGCCTCACGTGCGGCGAGGACCGCGTCCGGCCAGCCGGGGTGTTCGAGGTACGCGGAAGCGGGCGCGTCGGCCCCCACCTGGTGCAGGATCTTCAGCACCCGCAGCACCGCGACATCGACCAGCGCCGCTTCCTGCGGGTCACGGAAAATGGTGCCGACGTATTTGTCGGCGGACCAGTTGTCGAGCCAGGTGTCCTCGACGAGGCGGTAGACGGCGTCGGTGACGTCGCCGTAGCCCGGCCGCCCGGTCTGCCAGACCTCGCGCTGGAAGACCGGGTCGCTGATCATGTGCAGCGCCGAGCGCACATTGCTGCGCCAGCGCCACCACGGCATGTCGTTGAGCGGCATGCCCCCCATCGTGGAGGAGATACGGCCGCGACGGGAAGACTTCTCCGAACCTTGCACGACGGGCAATCGTACGCAATCGAACGCCGGCACCTGTAATTCACCTGAAAGTGACCGCCCGTTCCCGCGGGGTCACCCTCGCGTTGGGCGCGGACCGGAATCTTCCGTACCTATGACTGAACGGCGCGTGTGCAGGGCCCGCAAGGCTGTTCTTCCGCTGCTGGCCGCAGGTGCGCTGGTCAGTGGCTGTGGCGCGATCCCGGGGGGCACGGGGGGCTCCCCGGGACCGGTCGTGGTGATGACCTGGGCGCCGGACGACACCAGGTCGACCAATATGCCGGGAATGCTCGCCATGGCGCAGGCATTCGAGAGCTACGTCAACGACACCGGCGGACTGAACGGCCGCAAGCTCAAAGTGCTGACCTGCAACGAGCGCAACGACTCGGTCGCGGTGTCGACGTGCGTCCAGCAGGCCGCCGACGCCCACGCGGTCGCCGTCGTGGGCTCGTACAGCCAGCAGGGCGGCGCTTTTACCACGGCGCTGGAGTCAAACGACATTCCCTACATCGGCGGCTACGGCATCACGCAGGACGAGTTCCAGAGCCCGCTGTCGTATCCGGTCAACGGCGGGCTGCCCGCGCTGCTCGCCGGCTCCGGCGGGCAGCTGTCGGGCGCCTGCAAGAAGGTGGCCCTGGTGCGGCCCGACACCATTACCGGCGACCAGTTCCCGATCTTCCTCGACGAGGGCCTCAAGACCGCCGACCGCCCCGCCGCCCGCGACCTGCCCGCCCAGGACGACGCCTCGGACTACACCGAGGTGGCACAGCGTGCGGTCGGCGACAACAAGACCAGCACCTGCGTGTCCGCGGTGCTCGGCGACCACACCAGCACCTTCTTCGACTCCTTGCGCAGGCTCGGCGACAAGCCGCCGAAGGTCCGGCTGTCCTCGGTCATAGGCAGCGTCCAGCAGTCCCTGGTGGACGCCACCGGCGGCCCGCACAGCCCGCTGGAGAACGCCCTGGTCACCGGCTGGTACCCGCCGGCGTCCGACGCCAAGTGGAATCAGATGAAGTCGGTCGTCACCAAATACGCCTTCTCCGACGACCGTATCGACGTCGCCGACCCCGGGGTGCAGACCACCTGGATCGCCTACACCGTCTTCACGAAGGTGGTCGAGGCGATGCAGAAGGAGAAGGGCGCGGAGATCACCTCCGACACCGTGCAGAAGGCGCTGGACCGCACCACGGGCCTGTCCACCGGCGGGCTCACCCCCGACCTCGGCTGGACCGACACCGACCTGCTCGACATCCCCGACCACACCCGCCTTGTCGACTCCAAGGTCACCTACCAGGTGGTCCAGCAGGGCCGGCTGGTGCAGCAGGGCCCGGGCTTCGTGGACGTGGCGGCGACCCTCAAGAAGGCCGCGAGCGTGAACTGAGGCACCCGGAGTGTGAGCTGAGGCACATCCCCGCCCGCGGGGATGTGCCTCGGCGCCTCAGAGCTGGCTGTACTGGCGCTGGGTGAGGCCGTACTGGGTGGCGATGGTGTTCCACAGCTTCACGGCGGCCTTCTTCTGGGTGGTCGCCGTGCCGCTCTCCTTGTTGCCCTCCTGCGCCTCCGCGGTGGTGCGGGCGTGGCCGCCCTTGCAGACCTTGCCGCCGTTCGCCGCCTGGTCGGCCCATGCCGCGTAGTGGCCGTCGGCGGCCGAGGACGCCTGCCAGGCCTTGGTGAGGGCCGTGGTCAGTTCCGCGTTGTTGGGCAGCTTGTCGACGGCAAGGGCGCTGAGCTGGGTCACCAGGCCGGTGCGCTGGGCCGAGGCGGCCCGCAGGTCCGAGGCGGCACCCGGCAGGTTCTTGCAGTTCTTGATCGACTCGACCGCGCCGACCACCGAACTGCGGCTCGCGCCACTGGTGTTCAGCAGCGAGTCCAGCGCCTTGGCCTGATCCTCCGCGCCGCCGTCCGCGGCCTTCGGACTGCCGCCCGCGGATCCCGTCGCCTTGTCCGTGGCGCTCGCGGACGGCTTGCCGTCCGCACTGTCCGTGCCGCTCTTGCCCCCGCTGTTCATCAGGGCGCCGACCACCAGGCCGGCCACCACGCAGCCGGCCACGACGATCCCAATCAGCACCTTGGGCGACATCCTGCGACCGCCGCCGCGCTCGTCGTCGTAGCCCTCCTCGGCATAGCCGGGCTCCCACGGCGGCCTGCCGTAGGCCTGCTGCTGGGCCTGCTGCTGGGCGGAGGGCGGCTGGATGATGCGCTGGCGCAGCGGCTCGGGGCCGGGGACGTCGGTCCTGAACAGGTGGTCGTAGTCGCTGTCGTGCCCCGGCCCCTGCTGCACGGGCTGGTCGTACGCGGCCGGCGTCGCATATTGCTGCTGGCCGCCGTACGACTGCGGGTCGGCATGCGCCTGCGGGTCCTGGTACTGCTGCGGCTCGGCATACTGCTGCTGCCCGGGGAATTCCTGCCCGGCATAGCCCTGCTGCGGCGAGTGCTGCTGCTGGCCGTACGCGTCGTACGGCTGCTGCTCGTGGAAGATCGACAACGGCAGCGCCTGGGTGGCCTCGGCAGGAGCGGGCTCCGGCGCGGGGGTGCCCGGGTACGGCGGCAGCATCTGCGTGGCGTCGGCGACCGGGGCGACGGGTTGCTGAGGGGCCGGGGGTACGGGTTGGGGTCCTGCGCCGGGGTACGGCGGCAGCATCTGGGTGGCGTCCGCGGGCTCGACACCCTGCGGCGGATACGGCGGCGGTACGGGCGGCGCGCCGTCCTGCTGCGCGGGGTCGCCCCAGGGGGTGCCGCCGGCCGGGTGGACATGCTCGCCGTAGGCCGTGGGCGGCTGCTGCTGCCCGGCCGGGAGGACGACGCCCCGGTACGGTTCGGGCGTTTCCTCGCCACGTCCGTTGCTGTGCATCGCCGTTGACTCCCGCCTTCACCCAGTGTCGGACGTCTGCACACGCTACCGGGTGAAGGGGGAGGGGGACCACGAACCCGAACGAGTGAACGTCGGGACATCGCGGTGACGTGCGGCCCGGGGCGCCGCGGAGGACGGCGCCGCCGGGTTTCTCCAGCGCTTTGCGTGCGTTGCACCCGAAGCGTGTCGGTCGGGTAACGATTCGGTGTGCACTTGCCCGTTGACCGTTCTACGCGGCGTCCTGCGCCTCCAGCCGCGCGCCGAATTCGCGTACCGACGGCTCCGCGGAGAACGGGTCGAGCCGGCGGCGGAAGTCCTCCAGATACTCCGCGCCCCGGTCGGAGCGCAGACCGGCCAGCAGGGCGACGGCCTGGGTGCCGGTGTGGCAGGCCCGTTCGATCTCGCGCTGCTGCACCAGGGCGTCGGCGAGCAGCAGCATGTCGATCGCCCGTCGCCTGGCGCGGGTGGCGGGGTGCGCGGCCAGTGCTTCCTCCGCCCGCCGGGCGGCGGGCACGGCCTGGCCCAGGTCGCGGTGGCAGTGCGCGAGTTCGTCGGCGAGATAGGCGTGGTCGAAGTGGGCGATCCAGGGCGGGTCCTGGTCCGGCTCCGAACGTTCCATCGCGTCGACGGCCAGCCCGGCGACGGTGGCGAAGGTGCGGGCGTCGCCGAGCAGCGCGTGGCCGCGCGCCTCGGCGGCGAAGAACATCGCCTCCGCGGTGTGGCCGACCTGCCCCCTGGCGCCTTCCTGCGCCGCGCGGGCGAGTTGGGCGATCTCCCGCGGATTGCCGAGGGTGGCGGCCAGATGGCTCATGCTCGCGGCCAGGATGTAGCCGCCGTAGCCGCGGTCGCCCGCCGCCTGGGCGAGCCGCAGCGCCTGGATGTAGTAGCGCTGGGCCAGGCCGGGCTGGCCGGTGTCCACCGCCATGTACCCCGCCAGTTCGGTCAGCCGGGCGACGGCGGAGAACAGCTCACGGCCCACCGACTCGCGGTAGCTGCCCGCGAGCAGGCCCGAGACCACGCTGTTCAGGTAGTGCACGACCACCGGTCTGACATGGCCGCTGCCGAATCTGTGGTCCAGTTCGGTGAGCGCCTGGGTGGTGGCCTTGACCGCCTCGACGTCGGAAGCGCCCACCCTTGCGCCGCCGTTGCGCGCCACGCCCTGGTCGGGGCGGGTGATCAGCCAGTCCCTGCTCGGCTCGACCAGGGCGGAGGCCGCGACCGTGGAGCCGGTCAGGAAGTCGCGCCTGCCGACGTCGCTGCGCCACAGCTCGCAGACCTGCTCGATCGCGCCCAGCACGGTCGGCGCGAAGTGCAGGCCGATGCCGGTGGCCAGGTTCTTGCCGTCGGCCATGCCGATCTCGTCTATGGACACCGCACGGCCGAGCTTGCGTCCCAGCGCCTCGGCGACGATGCCGGGCGCCCTGCCCCGAGGTTGCTGGCCGCGCAGCCAGCGGGCCACCGACGTCTTGTCGTAGCGCAGATCGAGGCCGTGCTCCGCCCCGCACATGTTGACCCTGCGGGCGAGTCCGGCGTTCGAGCAGCCGGCCTCCTGGATCAGCGACTGGAGCCGTTCGTTCGGCTGCCGCGCCACAAGTGGTCGTGCCGCCATGGTGTTCCCCCTCGTCCTCGTCAACCCCATCCTGGTGACTGACGTCTGTACGGCCCAGCGTCTGTACGGCCGGTGGCCCGCGGTGCCGCGGCTCAACTGCGGTGTGCCCGGCGGCCGTACGCCCGCTGGGCGGTACGGCCGTACGACTGTGCGGCTGCTGTGCGGATGCTTCCCACCCTTCGAGTGGAAAATGCCCGCTTTGCCGTCGTTTCACCGGAGCCGCCCGGCGGGCCGCCCTCCACTGCTTACCCGCCCCGGACGCCGGCTGCCCGTACGCGCCCCCGGCATTGCATCCGTGCGCCCGCCATGAGCCGCGGATTCACCCCGTAACCCCCGAACGCGGGGGCAGTTGAGCACCGCGTGGAAGACAGCATCGGAGCCCCGCGCGACATCACCGGACGGCTGCTCGACGCGGCGGTCGGCTACGCGGAGGCACGGCACTGGGCCGTGCTGCCGGGCTCCTGGCTGGAGACCGATGCCTTCGGCGCACCCCACTGCTCCTGCGGGGCGGCCGGCTGCGCCGCGCCAGGCGCACACCCCTCACGGCCGGACTGGACGACCTCGGCCAGCGGCAGTTCTCCGGCGGTGCGCCGGATGTGGCAGCACCAGCCCGAGTCCTCGATCCTGCTGCCCACCGGGCGCACTTTCGACGCCATCGACGTCTCCGAGGACGCCGGGTGCCTGGCGCTGGCCCGGATGGAGCGGATGAACCTGCCACTGTGCCCGGTGCTCGGCACACCCGGCCGCCGCCTGCTCTTCTTCGTCATCCCGGGCGCGGCCGCGAAGATCCCGCGCCTGCTGCGCAGGCTCGGCTGGCTGCCCGAGTCGCTGGACCTGGCAGTGCTCGGCGAGGGCGGCTGGGTCGTCGCGCCGCCGACCAGGACCGCGCCGGGCGGCTGCGCCCAGTGGGCCCGTCGGCCGACCCCGGCGAACCGCTGGCTGCCGGACGCGGAGGAGTTGCTGAGCCCGCTCGCGTACGCGTGCAGCCGGGAGACGGCCGCGGTCCGCGTCCAGTGAGCCCTCGCCGGTAACCGAACGCATTTTCTGCCGCACTCTCGTCACTGTCAGTGGTCACCCTTAGGGTGGCAGCACGCGCGGAAGAAGCGCGGGCACGGACACGGGGAGGGGTAACGGGACATGGCTGACGAGGCAGGACGGGCACAGACGCGGGCAGAACGGGGGGCGCCCGTTCCGTACTACGGGGCGGCCGGTGGCACCGGGCCGGCGCAGGGGGGCGCTGGGGCGGACGGGCCTGTCCCGGCGGTCCGGGTGCGCGGGCTGTGGAAGCGCTTCGGCGAGCAGGCGGCTGTCGCGGGCATCGACCTGGAATTGCCCGCGGGCCGTTTCATCGGCCTGGTGGGGCCGAACGGCGCGGGCAAGACCACCACGCTGTCCATGGTCACCGGTCTGCTGCGGCCCGACGACGGCCTGGTGCAGATCAACGGCCACGACGTGTGGTCCGACCCGGTCTCGGTGAAGTCCAGGATCGGCGTACTGCCCGAGGGCCTGCGGCTGTTCGAAAGGCTGTCGGGGCGCGAACTGCTCGCCTACACCGGCCGGCTGCGCGGACTGCCCGGCGCCGAGGTCGACAAGCGGACCGCCCAGCTGCTCGACGTGCTCGACCTGACGGCCGCCCAGCACAAGCTGGTGGTGGACTACTCGACCGGCATGCGGAAGAAGATCGGCCTGGCCGCCGCACTGCTGCACAATCCCGAAGTGCTCTTCCTCGACGAGCCGTTCGAGGGCGTCGACCCGGTGTCCGCGCAGGTCATCCGCGGTGTGCTGGAGCGGTATACGGCCGGCGGAGGCACGGTCGTCTTCTCCTCGCACGTGATGGAACTGGTGGAGAGCCTGTGCGACTGGGTCGCGGTGATGGCCGCCGGCCGGATCGTGGCCCGCGGCCCGCTGGCCGAGGTGCGCGGCGACGCGCCCACCTTGCAGGACGCTTTCCTGTCCCTGGTCGGCGCCGACCGCCGCACCGGTCAGGACCTGGACTGGCTGGGCGGCGGTCCCCGATGACCGCCACCGCGCCGCAGGCCGTACCGCCGGTGCCCGCGGCCGCCGGCGCGGCCCCCTCCGTGACCCGGGTCTTCATCCGGCTCAAGCTGTCGCTCATGCGCAACGGGCTGCGCCAGTCCCGCGGCCGCACGGTCGGCTGGAGTATCGGCGTCGGCCTGGCGATGCTGTACGCGCTGGGCAACGGCGCGGGCATGATCGCGCTGCGCCACAACCACTACGCGCCCGCCGTCTCCGTGACCGTGGCAGTGGTGCTCGCGGTCGGCTGGGCGGTGATGCCGCTGTTCTTCTTCGGCGGCGACGACACGCTCGACCCGACCCGGCTGGCCATGCTGCCGCTGCGCCCGCGCCCGCTGCTGACCGCGCTGCTCATCTCGTCACTGATCGGCGTGGGACCGCTCTTCACCCTGCTGCTCGCGGCCGGCGCGGTGACCGCCGTGGCGGACGGCCCGGCGGCGGTCGCCGTCGCGGTCCTGGCCGTCGCCCTCCTGCTGGTGCTGTGCGTCGCCCTGTCCCGCGCGATAGCCGCGGCCAACACCCGGCTGCTGACCAGCCGCAAAGGCCGCGACCTGGCGCTGCTGAGCGGTCTGTTCGTCGCGGTCGGCGCCCAGCTGATCAACCTCGGGCTCAGTTCGCTGTCCGGCAACGACGGGCTGCACCGGGCCACCTCCGCCGCGTCCGTGCTGCGCTGGATACCCCCGGCCACCGCCGTGGACGCGGTCCGCTCCACCGGCCGGGGCGCGTACGGCCTGGCGGCCGTGCAGCTCGCCGTGACCGTGGCCGTGCTGGTCCTCGTACTGCGCTGGTGGCACCGCAGCCTGTTCCGGCTGATGGTCTCTCCCGACGCGTCCACGATCGCCGCCGCGCCCGAGCAGTCGCGGCAGCGCGGCCCGGCCGCCGGGCGGTCCCGGCTGCGCCTCCCCCTGCCCGAGGGCCGTATTGGCACGGTGATGCAGCGGCAGTTCCGCTACCTGTGGCGGGACCCGCGCGCGAAGGCGGCGCTGGCGACCGGGCTCGCGGTCGGCCTGCTGCTGCCGCTGGTCGCGGTGGTCCAGCACGGCACCGTCTACCAGTGCCTGTGGGCCGCCGGGCTGCTCGGCGTGCAGATGTACAACCAGTTCGGGCTGGACGGCTCCGCGTTCTGGACCGTCATGGCCACGATCGGCGACCGCCGCGAGGCCGAGCTCGAACTGCGCGGCCGCGCGCTGACCGTCGCCCTGATCGCCGTCCCGTACGTGACGGTGGTGACCACCGGCGCGGCCATCATCCTCGGCCGGGTCGACGCGCTGGCCGAGACGCTGGGCCTGGCCTTCGCCTTCGTCGGCGCCCTCGTCGCCACCGGCGGCTTCCTCAGCGTGCGATTCCCCTACGCGGTGCCGCGCGACAACCCGTTCTCCAATGCCGCGCCCGGTCAGAGCGGCCTGGTGCTGGTCAACGTCTTCGGCGGTACGGGCGCCGGGGCGGCGCTGTGCCTCCCGGTGCTGGGCCCGGTCATCGCCCTCCACCTCACCGGCCACCACGGCCTGCTGTGGCTCGCCCTCCCCGTCGGCGCGATATACGGCGCCGCCATTGCCATGGTGTCGCTGCGCCTGACGGCGCCGCGCCTGCTGGACCGCCTGCCCGAGATCCTGGCCACGGTCCGCGGCTGAGCCCTTTGCGGCCCGGCTCCCCGCTACAAGGGCACGCCTGTACGGGCACGGGGAATTGCGCTCCGGTCCCCGCGCCCCCGGGCGGGGCGGCCGGAGGCGCACCTCCCGCGTCAGCCCCGGCGGGGAAAAGCGGTGGCGAGGGCCAGCAGCGGGAGGGCCGCGCCCAGGACGGTCACGGCAGGCCAGCCGCCGAGGTGGTAGGCAGCGGAACCCGCCTGGGAGCCCACCGCCCCGCCCACGAAGAACGTCGCCATGAAGGCGCTGTTGAGCCGCGCCCTGGCGCCGCCGTCGAGTTCGTAGACCACGTGCTGCCCGAGGATCAGCGTGGTCTGGACGGCCATGTCCAGGAGTACGGCCGCGGCGCCGAGCGCGAGCACGCTGTGCCGCCCCACCCCCGCCACGCCGAAGGCGACCGCGGCGGCGACGAAGGCGACCGCCGTCATCGGCCGGACCAGGCCGCGGTCCGCCCACCGCCCGGCCAGCGGGGCGATCAGCGCACCGCCCGCGCCCGCGAGGGCGAACAGCCCGACCTGCCACTGGCTGTAGTGGAAGGGCGCGGCAGTGAGGACGAAGGAGATGGTCGTCCAGAAGGCGCTGAAGGCCGCGAACATCGCCGCCTGGTAGAGCGCCCGCCGACGCAGCGCCGGGTGGACCTTGAGCAGCCGGACCGTCGACCGCAGCAGCGCTCCGTACCGCAGGGTGGCGGCGGGCCGCCGCCGGGGAAGGACCGAACGCAGCACCAGCGTCAGTACGGTCATCAGCGCGGCGGAGCCGAGGTAGACCACCCGCCAGCTCGTCGCGCCGGCGACCACACTGCCGACGGTGCGGGACAGCAGGATGCCGGTGAGCAGCCCGCTCATCACCTGTCCGACGACCCGCCCCCGGCTCGCGTCCGGCGCGAGGTCGGCGGCGAACGGCACGAGTATCTGGGCGACCGTGAGCGTGCACCCGACGATCAGCGAGGCGATGAGCAGGACGGCGAAGCCGGGCGCCAGCCCGGCGAGGACGAGCCCGCCGACGGTGAGCGAGAGCAGCAGCGTGGCAAGCCGCCGCTTCTCGGTGACGTCACCGAGCGGTACGACCAGCAACAGACCCAACGCGTAACCGAGTTGCCCGGCCGTGACCAGGCTGCCCGCGGTGACCGCGCCGATGTGGAAGGACTGCCGCAGCTCGCTGAGCAGCGGCTGGGCGTAGTAGAGGTTGGCGACGGTCAGGCCGCACGAGACGGCGAGCAGGATCACCAGCCGCCGCGGCGGCCCGGCCTGCGACGGCTCCGGCGTCTGCGGCACCGCCGCGCCGCCCGTCGCTGAGGCGGAATCGGCAAGGGGGGCGGGGCCGTTGGACTGGGACATCGACACCTCACTGCGCGGACGGGCGCGAACGGAACCGGTTAAACCGGTGCGACGACCGTACCAGTCAAACCGGTTCCGACAGTAGGCTGGCCGGCATGACGGACACCACCGCTCCCCCGCGTTTCCGGCAGGGCTCGGGACGGCTGTGCCTGGATTTCGTGCGGACCCTGCGCTACCGCGGAACTCCCGGCGTGGCAGAGGAGTTGGCCGACCCTGCCGCGCTCGTGGCCTGGGTACGCCAGTGCGGCCCGCCGGTCGACGGGCCGCGTTCGGCCGCGCCGCCCACGGCCGCCGATGTGCGCGACGCCCGGGCGCTGCGCGAAGCCGCCTACGCGCTGGTCTCCGCGGCGCTCGCGGCCGGCGGCCCCGCGGCCCCCACCGCCACGGCCAGAGTCCGGCTCAACCGGGCAGCCGCCGCGGCCGTGCCGGTGCCGTATCTCACCGCGGCGGGCGAGCTGCGGCGCCGCGCGGACGACCCGGTACGAGCGGTGCTCGCGCTGGTCGCCCGTGACGCCCTCGAGCTGGCCGCCTCACCCGCCCTTTTGCCGCGCCTGCACGCCTGCGCCTCACCGGAGTGCGGTGCCCTCTTCCTCGACAACTCCCGTCCCGGCACGCGGCGGTGGTGCTCAATGGACATCTGCGGGAACCGGGCGAAGAAGTCCACGTTCCGGGCACGCAGCTGAGTCCTGTGCCCGGCGCGGCCACGCTCGGGCGGCGTCGCATGCCCAGCGTCCAGCGCCCCGGGGTGACTGCCCCTCACGGGCCACTTCCGGGCCGGGGCACCTTCGTGGCCTGGTGCGCAGGCCCCCGCGCTCCGGAGGGCTGCTACTTGCGGTGCGTACGTGGCAGCTGCGCGGTCTCGGCCGGGCACGCAGTTCGTCACGCCTTTGTGAGGGCGCCGCACGCCCCCTGCGGAAGAGGGCGGCCTCTCGGCGGGGGATCACGCGGCCGGACACGGAGGAGCGGCGCCCGGGGCCGTCGCACGCCCGGGCGCGGGTCTGTCGATCACGCTGTCACGCCCGGCGGTGCGGCTCGCCGAGGAGGGGGTCATGGCGGCCGCAGCACACGCGGGGCGGACGTACCGTCAGCTGCTGGGCAGGCCGGTGCGGGAGAAGATATCGGTCGGGCCGCCGGTCCACCGCACCGTGAGCGTCTTCCCGTCGGGCGCGAGCACACCATGGCCGTTGGTGCGCTCCGTGTCACCGTCCATGCAGGTCAGCGTCAGGCCGATACCGTCCTGGCCGGTGTATCCGCCGCCGCACAAATGCGCGCTGGTCAGGGCCGCCTTGCCCTCGCCCAGGACGAGCTGCACCTTGACCGAGCCCTGCGTGGCGAGCCATACGCCTTCCACGGTCCGCGTCGGGTCGCCGCTGGTCGCGGCCGACTCCACCGGGTTGGTCGTCGTGGCCGACGGATCGATCGCCGCGGTTGCGGACGGCGACACCGACTGCCCCGTCGCGCTGACGGTCGTACCGACCGCCGGCTGCTTCTTCCCGTCGTTGTCGCTGCTGCCGCAACTGCTCAACGCCAGCGCGGCGGCGACCGCCACTGCTGCGATTCCCGCTCTTGCGAACGTAAGACGCACTGTGCTCCCCCATGACGCGATGACGAATCCAGCGACGGCAAGCTACCAGCAGGCCACGACCGCGTGTGCGCGCGACGACCGGGCCGACCTGCGACGCGCCCCCGGGCGCCGCCCCCGCAGCACCCAGGCGCCGCCCGGTCCGACCGCTTCGGGACCCGGCCGCCGCGCCGTCCGCCGGCGCCGCCATTTGTCACCGAGTCCTCACAGCACCCTCACGCCGGTCGCGCACCCCCGTCCGCCCCTGGTTGCTGTCACGCCGGGGCCGCGCCCTCCGGTTCCCGCACCGCCTCCCGCAGAAACCGTTCGACCGCGTCGCACCACGCGTCGGGCTGTTCCCACGGAACGAGGTGGCCGGCGTCGGCTATCTCGGCGTAATGGCCGCGGGGCAGTACGCGGACCATCTCCTGGGCCTCGGCCCGCCCCAGCTTCCCGTCGAGTCCGCGGACCACCAGCGCGGGGCACTCGACACCGGCCAGCTCGTCCCAGTGCGCGTCACGTATCCAGGTGTCGCGCGAGCGCAGCAGATGCTGCCGGGCGTACTGCGGACGCCATCCGTCGTCGGCCTCCGCCATGACCTCGGCGAAGAAGTCGCCGCGCACCGGATTCGGCGGATCGGCCCAGGCGTCCTGCTCCCCGAACCAGTGGCGGGCGTCGCCGAGGGTGGCGAAGGGCAGCGGCCAGGACCGGGTCCAGTCCTCCCACTCGCGCTGCCCGGCCTCGCCCAGCGCGGCGGCCCGCATATCGCAGATGACGACGGCGGCGACAAGGTCGGGACGGCGGGCCGCCAGCTGCCAGGCGGTGAGCGCGCCCATGGAGTGGCCGATCACGGTGACCGGTGCCAGGCCGAGCTGCTCGACGGCGGCGATGGCGTCGGCGAGATACGCCTCCGTCGAATACGGCCCTTCGGGGCGCTCGCTGCGGCCGTGCCCGCGCTGGTCGAGTGCCAGCGCCCGATAACGCGGTGCGAGCCGCCGCGCGGTCGCCGCCCAGTGCGAGGCCCGGCCGAGCAGCCCGTGCAGCAGCATGACACCGGGGCGGGTGTCGGCGCCGGGTCCGGGTCCTGGGCAGCCTCCCGGCCGGGCCGGGGGAACCGGCGCGGGCCCGGCCGCATCGCCCGCGATGGCGGCAGCCGCCGCATAGTCCCAGGCCGCGAGGCGGATGCCACCGGCTCCCGTGACCTCGAAGCGCCTGGTGATGTGCTGGTCCACGTGCTGCCTCATGTGCCGCGCCCCCTTCCTTCCGGTCGTCGTCCGTCCTGGTGCTGTCTCCTTGCGTCTTCCCGGCCCACGCTATCGAACTTTTATTCGAACAAGGGCTTCACGCGCCCAACACCGCTCGTTCGAGTGACAACGCTCAAGGATTGGCGGCCCGGGCCCAGGGGAGATCTTCAGCGGGGCGCGGCGCGGGGGGAAGCCGGTCGCGCGGAGGTCCCGGGAAGCTCGGGGTCCCGGCTCCTCCACAGGGGTCAGACGGGGAGGGACAAGGGAGGGGAAAGGCCGCCCCGGCGCCGTCGTAACGGCGCCGGGGCGGCCTCTCGTCCAGTGCGGTGGCCGATCGCCGGCCGGAGTCCTACCGCTTGGCGACGAAGACGTGCGAGGCGACGTCCGCGTCCAGCTCGGCGGCCTCGCCGCCGCTGCCGACCAGCACACCCCCGGGCGAGTTGGTCACGCTCACCACCGCGCCGGGCTGCACGCCGGCCCGCCGCAGGGTGTACATCACCTGGGCATCGGTCTGGATCGGCTCGCCGATCCTGCGCACGACCACGCTGGCCGCGACCGAGCCCGGCTTGAGGTCGTTCAGGCTCACCATGCCGTCCTCAAGGAACGGATCGGCCTGGCCCTCCTCGCCCAGCTCCTCAAGCCCCGGGATCGGGTTGCCGTACGGCGATTCCGTGGGGTGCTGCAGCAGTTCGAGCACCCGCCGCTCGACGGCCTCGCTCATCACGTGCTCCCAGCGACACGCCTCGGCGTGCACCTGCTCCCATTCGAGGCCGATCACGTCGACCAGCAGACACTCCGCGATGCGGTGCTTGCGCATCACGCGGGTGGCCGTGCGGCGGCCCTCCTCCGTCAGTTCCAGATGGCGGTCACCGGCCACGTGCAGCAGCCCGTCCCGCTCCATGCGCGCCACCGTCTGGGAGACCGTCGGGCCGCTCTGGTCGAGCCGCTCGGCGATTCGGGCGCGCATGGGGACCACACCCTCCTCCTCCAGCTCCAGGATGGTGCGGAGATACATCTCCGTCGTGTCGATCAGTCCGGACATGCGCGCCCCTCGTCAACTCGTGCGTGGCCCTGTGGACAATTGTGACGCATGGCACCGACAACCGGCCCCGCTGTGAGCACCCGCACCACTGGTGAACCCGGCACTTCGGGCGCCGGGCGGCCCGGGAAATCCGGGAAAGCGGCCCTGAGCGGGCACGGAGCGGCGACGGTGCCGCCCGGCCCGGCGCAGGGAACCCGCCACGACAGTTGTCATGAGCCGCCCCACGCGTCCACAGTGTGGACCATCGGGCGGCTCCGGGCCCCGCACATGACTTCTCCGGGATCCGTCACCGCCGGTTTCTTGACACCGGCCGCGCCCTGGCACCACGGTGATCCGCATGACTGAGCCCCGCGAGGACCTGGCCGACCGGTATTTCGACGCCGCGATCGGCTTGCTGCGCCGGGTGCGCGACGAGGAGGCGCCCTCCATCAAGGCCGCCGGGACCGCTGTCGCCGACGCCATCGCCTCCGGCGGGCGGGTCTTCGTCTTCGGCGCGGGACACTCCTCGCTGCCCGCCCAGGACGTCGTCTACCGGGCCGGCGGCCTCGCCCTGATCAACCTGCTGGCCGTGCCGGGAGTCGTCGGCGTGGACGTCATGCCCGCCACCCTGGGGAGCGCCCTGGAGCGGGTCGACGGCCTCGCGGGGGTGGTCCTCGACACCAGTCCGGTCCAGCGCGGCGACGTGCTGTTCGTGATCTCGCTGTCCGGCCGCAACTCGCTGCCGGTCGAGATGGCGCAGAACGGCCGGGCGCTCGGCCTGACCGTCATCGGGGTCACCTCGGTCGCCTATGCCGAGCAGACCACTTCGCGGCACGTGTCCGGCACCTTCCTCAAGGACCACTGCCACATCGTGCTCGACTCCAAGATCGCGGTCGGGGACGCCGAACTGTCCGACGACGCCATTCCCGCGCCGTTCGGCCCGGCATCCACCGTTGTCACCAGCGCCCTGATGCAGGCGGTCGTCGCCACCGCCGCCACCGATCTGGCGGAGCGCGGCCTCACCCCGCCCATGCTGCGCTCGGGCAATGTGGACGGCGGCCACGACTGGAACGGCCGGATCTTCGAGCAGTACCGCGACCGGATCTTCTTCCGCCACTGACCGCGGCCGCGGGTCACCGCTCGCCCGCGAGCCCCGCCAGGTCCAGCGCCATCGCGACCCGCGCGGCCACATCCTCCGCATAGGCCGCGTCCGCGCGGTCGAACAGGCGGCGCCCCGGGCCGCGGAGAAAGGTCAGCGCGCCGACCGTACGGCCGCGGCTGCGCAGCACCGTGACCAGCCCGTGCACCGTCCCCGGCGGCCAGCGCCTGTCCGCGGCCCATTCGTCGATCCGCAATTCCGCGGCATTCTCCGCCGCGGGCCGGGCCCCGAAACTCGTCCGTACGGTGCCGGCCCTTTCGAGCGCCTGGAGCGCCGGGTGGGCGAGCGGGTAGCCCACCGGGATGCCGCTCTCCGCCGCGCCCGGCTCCAGCTCGCACGGGCCGGGCTCGCCCGTGGGGGTGGCCGCGATCCGTATCAGGCGTTCGGCGCCGTCGGCGAGGTCGAGCAGCGCGTGGTCGGCGAATCCGGCCAGCGCGAAGTCCAGGTGCAGCGCCGCCGCCTCCAGGGCGGTGCCGCATTCGGCCGCGGCACGGTCGGCGCGGTGGAGCTGCTGATAGCGGAACCTGACCTGTGCGCCGTCGGTCTCCACCGACTTCTGCCGGGTGATGTCGATGAACAGCCACCCGACGCCCAGCGGCACCGGTTCCTCACCGAGCGGCGAGCCGAGCCGGACGAATCCGCTGCGCCAGCAGCGGCGCTTGTTCTCGTGGTCCGCGCTCAGCGCCAGCCACAGGTCGGTGGTGGCCGGCGGCGCCCCCTCGGCGAGCACGTGCTGCAGCGCGTTCTCCAGCTCTTCCACGCCCAGGGTGAGCAGATCGCGCAGCGGGCGGCCCAGCAGCTCCTCCCGGCCGGTCTGGAGCAAACGGGCGGCCTTCGCATTGACGACGGCCGGACGCAGATCCGCGTCTATCACCACCACGCCCCAGGACGCGTCCGTGAACAGCGCCTCGCTGAGCGCGATGGAACGCTCGAGGTCGATCTGCACATGGACCTCGGAAAAGGCGCAGTAGACCCCTGCGGGGCGCCCGTCCGCGCCCTGCACCGCCGCGGACTGGGTGCGTACCAGCACCCGGCGTCCGTCCTTGGTCAGCAGGGCGAATTCGTGCACCTGGCGACCGGCGGAATCCATCGCGCCCAGCAGCCTCTGCTCGGCCTCGGCCGCGTCGGAGGAACGCGCCGCCCATCCGGCGAAGCCGCGCCGCCCGACCGCGTCGTCCGCACTCCAGCCGAGGATCCGGGCCGCCTCGGCATTCCAGTGCGTGATCACACCCGTGCGGTCGAAGGCGCACAGACCCGCCTCCATGCCGTCGAGCAGCGCAGCGAGCAGCTGCTCGTCGCCCTCGTGCCTTACGGCGCCCGCCGGAGCCGGAACCCCTGCCGAGCCGCCGGTGTCGTCATCGCTGCTGCCGTCGCCCAGCGGTTTGGGTTGCGCATCGAAAGGCTGCACGTCACCACATTCAACCCCCGTGTGGGCTGCGTCACACGCTCTTTGCATAAATCGGTTGTGCTGTTCCCCGGCGTCTTCCTACTGTTGCGGCACACACGAAGGGAGGTGGTCTGAAGCATGAGTTGCAGTCGGACACGTGAGGTGACTGCGGGCTAGCTCCGCACGCTGGGCGTGCGCGATGCGCGCCAATCCCACGCAGTTCACCCGACCCGCGGGCTCGTCGGACTTGTCCGGCCGGTGCTCGGAGCCGCCAGGCTCCGAGGAGCAGCCCGCGGGTCGTTCGCGTTCACGCGCGGCAGGCGGCCCGCGGCAATGCGCCCGGCCCGGCCGCCGTACGCGGTGGCCGCGGCAATATGCCACGGGGTACGCCGCAGCCCGCCGCCGTACGACGAAGGCGCCGCGCTACGGCGCCAGGCGCTCCACCGACCACCCGTCGGCCTCGCGTACGTACCGCAGCCGGTCGTGCAGCCGGTTCTCCCGGCCCTGCCAGAATTCGACGGTTGCCGCCTCGACCCGGAAGCCGTCCCAGGACGGCGGCACCGGCACGGCGGCGCCCTCCGGCCAGCGGGCGGCCATCTCGGCGTAGCTCTTCTCCAGCACCGCCCGGGAGCCGACCACGCTGGACTGCTCGCTCGCCCATGCGCCGACCTGCGAGCCGTGCGGACGGCTGTGGAAATAGGCGGCGGTCTCCTCCGGCGACACCCTTGTGACGTCCCCGCCGACGATGACCTGGCGGGCGATGGGGTGCCACGGGAAGAGCAGCGAGGCCCGCGGGTTGGCGGCGAGCGCGCGGCCCTTGCGGGATTCGCGGTTGCTGAAGAAGACGAATCCGCGCGGGTCGTACGCCTTGAGCAGGACCGTGCGGGAGCTGGGCAGGCCGTTTGCGTCGGCGGTCGACAACACCATGGCGTTGGGTTCCGTGATGACGCCCGCCTCGGCGGCGGCGACGGCGTCCGCGAACCAGCGGGCGAACTGGGCGTACGGTTCGGCCGCCAGGTCGTCCTCGGTGATACCGGTCGTCCGGTAGCGCTTGCGCATGGCGGCCGGGTCGGACCCGACCGGCTGGTCGTCATCTGGTTCTCGCACGCGTCCATCTTCCCAGCGCACGGGAGGTGCGCTGCACGCACGCGCCGGTCGCGCAGGTGTGCGGCATCTCACGCTTTCTGACATGTCCACATGCCGCGAGAATGGCTGGTCCGAATGGAGCAGGGTGCGCGCTTCGGTGACGGGGCATGACCGGAGAGCCGTACTGCCACGAGCACCGACCCCATCAAGAGGAGCCGCCGCATGTCCGACTTCGTACCCGGACTCGAAGGAGTCGTCGCGTTCGAGACGGAGATCGCCGAACCCGACAGGGAAGGCGGATCACTGCGCTACCGCGGTGTCGACATCGAGGAGCTGGTCGGGCATGTGAGCTTCGGCAATGTGTGGGGCCTGCTGGTCGACGGGAGGTTCGACCCGGGGCTGCCGCCTGCCGAGCCGTTCCCGATCCCCGTGCACTCCGGTGACATCCGGGTGGACGTGCAGTCCGCGCTGGCCATGCTCGCCCCGGTGTGGGGGCTGCGCCCGCTGCTCGACATCGACGCGGACGAGGCCCGCGACAATCTCGCCCGGGCCGCGGTCAT